>JAPLJE010000245.1 GCA_026388755.1 Deltaproteobacteria bacterium
AACGCAAGCTGCTCGACCATTGGTTACGCGACACCACCATCGACCAAGCGATTGTGTTTGCTAGCACCCAAATCGAATGCGATGCCTTGGCCGTTGATTTGCAACAGGCCGGTTTTTCCGCCGTGGCTTTGCACGGTGCCTTGAGCCAAGGTTTGCGCAATCGCCGCTTGATGGCATTGCGCCAAGGCATGGTGCAAATTTTGGTCGCCACCGATGTGGCTGCACGCGGTATCGACATCGAGGCATTGTCCCATGTCGTCAACTTCGATGTCCCCCACATTCCCGATGACTACATCCACCGGGTCGGACGTACTGCAAGGGCTGGAGCCACCGGCGAGGCCTTCACCTTCGTATCTCCGGAGGAACAAGGCGAACTGCGGGCGATCGAGCGGGCAGTAGCCACGCGCCTGCCGACGCGGACCCTGTCCGGTTTCAATTACCAGGTAAAAGCCGCCGAAAGTCTTGAGATTCCGCTCGGCGAACGCATTGCGGCGATCCGCGCCCGAAAGGCCGAAGAAAGGGCACGGGCAAAGGCCAAGGCAGAACGAAATTCCCAGTCGCCGTCCAGTCGATCGGCAACCCGGTCTGAAGGCAGCGCCCGGCCTTCATCCCCGAGTTCTTCAAGAACTTCTTCAGGAAGTTACGGGGCACCGGGAAAGAGTTCCGGAGGCAGTCATCCGCCTGCGCGGTCTTTTTCCCATGGAAGCCGACAGAGGCGTCCGCAATAGGATGAATTTTTCAGCGTTGACCTTCTCTTAAGTGAGCAATGATGCGCCTTATGATTCGAATCCTTCTGACTGCTGCAGGATTATACCTGGCATATACGGGCCTGGTGTTTTTCCTGCAGCGATCTTTAATATTTCCCCGCGGTGTGATCCCGCCATTTACCGATCCGGTTCGGCCCCAGGGTGCGGAAGTTCTATCGATCCATACCGGATCGGAAACCGTCGAGGCCTGGTTTATTCCGGCCGATGCGGCATTTACGGGTCCCTGCCCTGCTGTAATCTTTGCTCACGGCAACGCCGAACTGATCGACTTCTGGCCGGAATATTTAAAGCCATTATCCCGAAACGGCATTCATCTCCTGCTGGTGGAATACCCCGGCTACGGACGCTCTAATGGACGGCCTTCCGAAAAAAGCATCAACCGCGCATTTACCGCAGCATACGATCAACTAGTTGTCAAAAATACCGTGGACCCCAACAGAATCATTTTATTCGGCCGATCTATCGGCGGGGGTGCCATCTGCGACCTGGCAAAAGCGCGTCCATCCGCAGGGCTGATCCTTCTATCCACTTTCACGAGCATTCGATCTTTTGCCCCGCGCTACGGCCTTTTCCCCTTTATGATCCGTGACCCCATGGACAATCTGGGTGTTTTAAAGGAATACCCCGGACCGGCACTGATTCTTCACGGAAAGCAGGATGAACTCATTCCCTTTACCCATGCAAAAGAGCTTGTTTCTGCTTCCCGAAACGCCAGACTCATTGCCTACGACTGCGGCCATAACGACTGTCCGCCGGACTGGAACGGTTTCTGGAAGGATGTGTTTGCTTTTCTGCGTGAAAACGGTATGATGAAACCGTCCGGAACGATATTGAACTAACGCCATTATACCTGGAAACCCGCATGATCATTTTTGATGGAACTTACCGATGGAAGGCGCCGATGACTCCCTCTTCGGGCGCTTTTCGAAAAAAGTGGGAAATGTCCTGTGACCTGAAAGTCATTGATCTTTCACTGT
>JAPLJE010000741.1 GCA_026388755.1 Deltaproteobacteria bacterium
ATGCAAGCCTCATCCGGAACCCGGCTCATTTTGGTGCTGCAGGAGCGAACCACCTTGCCGTCCAGAATCACCGAACAGCCCCCGCACTGTCCCTGGCCACATCCGACCTTTGTTCCCGTCAGTTTGAGCTGTTCGCGCAACGTATCGGACAGAAACGAATCCGGGTCCACCACCATCATCTGCATTTTGCCGTTGATATTCAAATTTTTTCGAATCATGCCGATCCTCCTCTTTATTGGGATGAATACAAACACAATCCGTCCGGCGTCTGCCGAACGGCGTTAGCCCTTACCCAAACCTCGGGATAGCGATTTGATGAAATATTTTGTTATTACAGATCATTGCAAAATATCCCGCAGCATATATGTCAATATTGACATATCGAAACTTATAGGATAGGAAGCGCCAGATGTCAAATAAAGAAATTCTTCCGAAGGAACAATACCATGAATCCATCACTTTCTATCGAAAGTCATTTTTCGAACATGTCGCAGCATCTAAAAACCGCGGCCATTTTCCGGCAACCCGCGGCATCCGCTCAGCCCCTTCTGCGTTTGAACGCATTAATGGACGAGACGATTATCCCGTATGAGGTCAATGAGGAACAGATTGAAAGCTGGGTAAGCATGCTGGAAACGGCAGGCGAAATGGCCAGTCCGATATACTGGCTGCTTTTGATCCGATTGAATGAAGCGGCGCTTCTGTGCGCCGGAAATTATGTGGACAACTGCGAATTTTCCGCTGCCGGTGATCTACTGGCAAACCCGCGGGAGATAAGGGTGCATTCGAATGACGCCCGGCCTTCGGTACGCAAATGGCGGCATGGGCGCATGAGCGATCAATTCCGGATAAACGGTCGCTCGCAAAGACACACGATTGAAACAATCAAAAATGAATATCAGCTTGAAATAACCCGCCCGCCGATTTTACCTTATCTTTTCCGGAGCTTGAAAGATTCAGGCCAAATCGCCCGCCCCTACCTGGCCCATACAGACCGGCAGATGCGTCAGATAACGGATGCGATCGGTTTCCTGGCAAGCTGGCAGATATTCGAAGCCGCCGATCTGCATCGCCGAACCCTCAGCGCAACACCCGAAACACGGTCCTTTATCACATCGCATCTCTGCCGGTTCAACAACCGGATTTTCATCCAGGCGGGTGATGCCGTCCGGCGCATGGCCATCGATCCCTCCTGTCCGTGCGAGCTGCTCTCAACTTGACGGTTGACGGAAGACATTTTACCGGCTATGAACTAGCAGATGATCCGGAATGAAAATCAACAATCAGAGGCCCTGCCCCCCTTCGTGTCGGTCCATGGCGGCCATAGCGGCGACTATTGCCAGCACGCCCGGGATTCCCTGAATGATATTGTCAAAGCCTACCATGACCAGAAATTTGCCTGGGTCGGCATTACCGAGCATACGCCGCCGACCCGTGATAGCTTTCTCTATCCGGATGAACGCGCAGCCGGCTTGACCGCAAGCGCCATGCTGGAGCGTTTTGCCC
>JAPLJE010000128.1 GCA_026388755.1 Deltaproteobacteria bacterium
GGCTGCCGATATACCGGGGCTCATCTGCGAACAGCAGGGGATTTTTAACATAATGGCTGGAGAAAACCTCCGGCTGAGCAACCACATTTACCGGCCCGGTTTCCTGAAGCGCCCATTTGAGGCCGCCGGTATGGTCATAATGGCCATGACTGAGAAAAATCCGGCTGACCCCTTTCAGGGTTTTTTCGAGCAGCTTCAGATTGAAAGACAGGCCGACGCCGGAGCCGGCATCAAACAGATATCGCTTGTCCCCGCTTTCGATCAAGGTGCTGAATCCGTGCTCTCCAATAAAGCCCGGTCGTCCCACATAATTATCGCAAAGGATGGTAATTTCGGTTTTCAAAATGCCTCCTTTTACCGTGTAACATCGTGAGGGCGTAAAATCAAAAATGATTCCGCGATAGCGCCCTCAAGCTTTCACGCTCTTACACCCTCACGCCCTCATTTTGCCTATTGCATCATACTGCATCAGGCTAGAAAAAAAGTCGTTTCCCTTGTCATCCACGATGATAAATGCCGGGAAATCCTTGACTGTAATCTTGAAAATGGCCTCCATTCCAAGCTCTGCATACTCGAGGGTTTCGATGCTGGTAATGCAGTCTCTGCCAAGCCGGGCCGCGGGTCCGCCGATGGATCCCAGATAGAATCCGCAATATTTTTTACACGAATCCGTGACCTGCTGGGTGCGATTTCCCTTGGCCAGCATGACCATGGAGCCCCCTTTTGCCTGAAACAAGGGAACGTAAGGATCCATGCGGCCCGCGGTGGTCGGGCCAAAGGACCCCGACGCCCGGCCTTTGGGGGTTTTGGCGGGCCCGGCATAATACACGATGTGATTCTTGAAATATTCGGGCAGGTCCTCTCCCCGATCGAGACGTTCCTTGAGCTTGGCATGAGCAATGTCTCTGCCCACAACAATGTCTCCGGTCAGGAGCAGCCGCGTGGAAACGGGGTACTTGCTGAGGATTTCCCGGATTTCACTCATGGGCCGATTCAGATCAATGCGCACGGCGTCATCCGCTGCGCCAGAGGGTTCCGGCAGAAACTGCGCGGGATTGGTTTCAAGCTTTTCCAGAAAAATGCCGTCGCGAGTGATTCTGGCTTTGATGTTGCGGTCCGCGCTGCAACTGACGCCCATGCCGATGGGACAGGACGCCCCATGCCGGGGCATGCGAATCACGCGGATATCATGACAGAATGCGATTCCGCCGAACTGAGCACCCAGACCCAAATCCCGCGACATCTGATACAGCACGGCTTCCAGCTCTCTGTCCCTGAAGGCATGGCCCAGAGCGTTTCCCTGCTCCGGAAGCGCATCCAGATATCCTGCCGAAGCCAGCTTCACAGTTTTAAGATTAACTTCCGCCGAGGTTCCTCCGATCACAAAGGCCAGGTGATACGGCGGGCAGGCCGCGGTTCCCAGGCTTTTCATTTTGGACTTTAAATATTCCGGAAGTTTGTCCGGCGCCAGCACGGCTTTTGTTTCCTGAAAGAGATAGGTTTTATTGGCGGATCCGCCGCCTTTGGCAATGAAGAGAAATTTATAAGCATCCCCCGGGGTTGCAAAAATATCAATCTGAGCAGGCAGATTGCAGCCGGTATTTTTTTCCGCGTAAAGGGTCAATGGCGCATTCTGGGAATATCGGAGATTGCTCTGGGTATAAGCATTGAAAACGCCTCGGGAAAGGGCCTCTTCAGCCGAAAATCCGGTCCAGATTCTCTGCCCTTTTTTGCCCATGATCACGGCGGTTCCGGTATCCTGACACATGGGATATTCGCCTTCAGCGGAGATCACCGCGTTTTTCAGCATTTCAAGGGCGACATAGCGGTCATTGCAAGAGCTTTCGGAATCATTCAATATCTTGACCAGCTGCAGAAGATGGGATCTTCTCAGGAGGTGAGAAACGTCTTTAAAAGCCTGCTCTGCCAGCAGGGTCAGCCCCTCGGGAGCAATCTTCACAATGGCATGGTCTTCGAAGGAAGCATCTGAAACAAAATCAGATGTTAACCTGCGATATTCCGTTGTATCGGGTCCCAGGGGAAACATCTCCTGATAAGTAAATTCAGTCATCAGTTAATTCTCCATTTTTCCATAAATGTAATGAACTCATAAAACATCAATTTATCAGCGGCCTTTGCAGCATTTTTTCATAAAGATCAATATACTGCCTGGCGGTTACCGAATGGTTGAAACGGGCGATACTCTCTTTCATGATGCGTCGGATCTCGGACTTCTTGCTTTTCTCGGAAAGCTGGTAAAAAGCCATGGCCTGATCGATGGCCCAGGAAAGACCGGCAGCATTGTGATGTTCAAACAAAAAGCCGTTTCCGGCATGTTTTGACACATCCAGATGGCAGATCGTATCATGAATGCCTCCGGTGTCATGGACAACCGGCAGCGATCCATAGATCGGGGCAATCATCTGCGGCAGGCCGCAGGGTTCAAACAGCGACGGCATCAATATGAAATTCGAAGCCCCATACGCGAGGTGTTCGAGATCTTCACTGAAATCGCAGACAGCAATACGTTTTTGAATGCCATGATACTGGGCGATGTCCTTGAAATGCTGCTGGTATTCGCCGTTTGCCACGAAAATGATCTGCAGATTGCTCTGCCAGTACCGGGAAATAACCGAATAGAGAATTTCCGCCAGAAGCTGCGACCCTTTTTGAATACTGTCCAACCGGGATGGCCAGAAAAACACCGGCGCATTCTCATCCTGGATTAATCCCAGAAGTTTTTGAAGGGCCAATTTGTTCTGTTTTTTCCCTGCAGCATGGTCATCCGGGCCAAAGGTTGCTGTCAGGTATTTATCATACAAGGGATTAAAAGCCGGGTCCGGGGCATTCAATATCCCCGCGGCGCATCCGGCATACCATTTATTGGCCAGCTCCTGCTGGATGGATTTTTCGACAAAACCGTGCCGGCCTTCAACGACTTCCATTAAAAAAGTGTGACTCACGGTATTGACAAAATGGGCTGCAAAAATGCCGCTGGTTACAAAATCCACAGCGTTGGAATCCCGGGTTTCTTCATATTCAACCGCCATGCGCTCATAGTACAGGTGCTGCCAGAAATAGGCGGCATCAATCCCCCGATCCTCAATCTGCCACAAATAGGTTTTCATGGTATGGATGTTGTGAATGGTAAACAGACAGGGAATTCCCATTTTCCTGGACATGGCAGGAATCAAACCGGTCATCCAGTCGTTGCAGTGAATCAGATCGGGCTGAACCCTGGGAACGATGTTATTGATGACTTCCCGCTGAAAGGCCAGTGCCATTTTGATATTTTCCATCCAGTAATCCGAATAGACCCGTTCTTTGTAAAAAAACGCCCGGTCCTGTGCCAGATGGATCCGCTCGCCAGGCATTTTGTTCTGAATAGCCTGAAGTTCCTTGGACATGAAAGGCGCCATTTGCCCGCTGAATATCGCCCGATAATCGGGAATGGCAACATGGACATCGGTGCCCTGGTCAAAAAGCGCATTCACCAGCGCCGCCGAGACATCCGCAAGGCCGCCTGCTTTCGCCGTCAGATAGCTGGCAAGACTTCCCATGCGGTTGGGCAGATAGGTGACCTCCGGCGTTACGATAAGAATGCGGGGATTTCGGGACAATGTCATGAACTTTCCTTAATATGAAAACAGACAATGGTGATGACTTCGGTCCAGGAGAGGTACACCCAACTCCCATTCGTGACGCTTAACACCGGGCGCCTTCCATTCTGAAAATTTCAAGAAGCAGCATGTCCGCCATAACAATATAAATATCAGCATGAATCATGCCATATCGATTAATAATCAAATTTAAGTTGGTATTAATTTGAAATAATAGAGAAATACTTTCGTTGGGTTTGCATGCAAAA
>JAPLJE010000782.1 GCA_026388755.1 Deltaproteobacteria bacterium
GTTCAGGATCGGCAAGTGCGGGGAAAGAGAAGATTTTAAGGGCTTCTCTTTGTCTTTTTCCTGGTAACTACTTTATTTCATCTTTTAAGAATATGTTTATAGCTGTAACATGTCAAGAATATTAGTCAAGTAGAAAGTGCTGCATGTTTGTCAAATACCTTCAGCGCAATCATTAATACCGAGATGGCGGAAGGCGTCATGCCGTCAATCCGGGTTGCCTGGCCTAGCGACGCGGGTTTGACTGCAGCAAGCTTTTCTTTTAATTCATTGGAAAGTCCATGAATATCGGCGTAATTCAAGGATTCCGGAATTTTCATGCGTTCGAGATTTCTGAATTTGTCGATTTCCCGGTATTGTCGCTGGATATAGCCTTCATACTTGATTTCAATTTCAACCTGCTGACTGATTTTAAAAGACAGGGGCTGTGCGGCGGGCGCCAAAGTTTCCACAACCAGGTAGTCCAGTTCCGCCCGTTTCAGCAGATGATCCAGATGAATTCCGTTGTCAATGGGTTTTGTCCCGTGTTCAGACAGAAATGCGTTGACGGCACCTGTAGGTCTAATGATCGTAGCTTTGACACGTTGAATCTCATTTTCAATTGCTCTTTTTCGCTCTTTGATATCTATCAGGGTATTCCGATCAATAAGTCCGAGTTCAAAACCGGTTTCCATCAGACGCAGATCGGCATTGTCTTCCCGAAGCATCAGGCGGTATTCTGCCCGGGACGGGAACATGCGGTAGGGCTCGCGGGTTCCTCGCGTGACCAGATCGTCAATCAACACACCTATATAACCCTGGGATCGATCCAGAATAAACGGCGGCCTTTTTTGAATTTTACAGGCAGCGTTGATGCCGGCCCACAGTCCCTGGGCAGCCGCTTCTTCGTATCCGGATGTTCCGTTTATCTGGCCGGCCAGATAAAGGCCAGAATATAACTTGGTTTCCAGCGTAGGTTTCAACTGAATCGGGTTGATATAATCGTATTCAATCGCATAAGCCGGCCGCATGATTTCAGCATTCTCAAGCCCGTCCACAGAGCGGACAACTTCAATCTGTATTTCCAGGGGAAGACTGTTCCCCAGGCCACTGGCATAAATTTCTTCCGTCTCCAGACCTTCTGCTTCCAGTATGACATGATGCCGATCTCTTTCGGGAAATTTGACCACCTTGTCTTCAAAAGACGGGCAGTATCTGGCGGAAACTCCCTGAATGACGCCCCCATAAAGCGCTGAACGGCCGATGTTGTTCTGAACAATCCGATGGCATCGTGAATTGGTGTACCCCATAAAGCTTTCAACTTGAGGCAGTGCAATGTTTCTGGAAAAATATGAAAACAGTTTCGGATTTTCTTCAGACCCTTGGGCCGTAAATTTTGAAAAATCAATACTGGATTTTTTTAGCCGTGGGGGAGTTCCGGTTTTCATCCGGCCAAGGGTAAACCCCAGGGTTCTCAGGTGTTCCGGAAGGCTGTAGGAGGCAAATTCACCGGCTCTTCCTGCCTTTATGGACCGAAAACCAACGTGAACCAATCCACTCAGAAAGGTGCCGGTCGCCAGGATAACACACTGAGCGCAATATCCAAAGCCGGTGTGATCTTGAATCCCAACCACTCTATTGCCTTCAATCACCAGATATTCCACCATGGCCTGCTTAAGATCCAGGTTCGGCTGGCGCTCAACAACGGATTTCATCAGGGTATGGTATCGGTTTTTGTCATTCTGGGTTCGGGAAGAGTGAACCGCAGGGCCTTTCTTGGTATTCAATGTCCGGTACTGGATGGCGGTTTGATCGGCAATTTTGGCCATTTCTCCGCCGATTGCGTCGATTTCCTTGACAAGCTGACCCTTGGCCATGCCGCCGATTGAAGGGCTGCATGGCATGGTGGCAACCTTATCCAGATCAATTGCCAGAAGTAGGACCGCGCATCCCATTCGTGCTGCAGCCAGAGCCGCTTCACAGCCGGCGTGTCCTGCCCCTACCACAATAACATCGTAGTGTTTTGTATAGAAAACCATTGGTAAAAGCCCTTTGGTGTGATAAAAAATGAATAATGGACAAACGATATACCGACTACAGTTCCTATCTGCGTCAGATCTTCGGTTGCAGAGTTCAGAAAATCTCGATTGACGCCGGACTGACCTGCCCCAATCGGGATGGCCAAATCGGTACGGGCGGCTGCATTTATTGCAATGCCAGGGGATCCGGTACCGGCGCGTTTGATCAAGGACTTTCCGTCACCGAGCAGGTTGTTCGCAGCAAAGTGTTGATTGCAAAGCGATACAAGGCCACAAAATATATAGCCTACTTTCAATCTTTTTCCAATACTTATGCGCCGGTTTACATATTAAAACGCCTCTATGATGAGGCGCTGACAATTCCGGGGGTTGTGGGAATGGCCATCGGAACCCGGCCGGACTGTGTAGACGGGGAGATTCTCGATCTTTTTGAAAGTTATGCGAATCAATATCTGGTATGGATTGAATACGGTCTTCAGTCCGTACACGATTCAACTCTGCGGCGGATTCACCGGGGGCATGACTTTGACTGTTTTCAAAAAGCCGTAACATTGACCCGCAACCGGGGAATCAAAATCTGTACCCACCTGATCTTGGGACTTCCCGGAGAAACCCGGAAGATGATGCTGAATACTGCCAGAACCGTTGCCCGCATGCCAATTGACGGCGTCAAGCTGCACCTGATGTATGTCGTTAAAGGAACAGCTCTTGAAACCCTTTACCAACAGGGGCATTACCGATGTCTGGAACAGCAGGAATATGTGGATATCGTATGCGATGTTCTGGAATTGCTTCCCCGGGAAATGGTCATTCAGAGATTGACCGGAGATCCCCATCCCCAAGAGTTGGTCGCTCCTTTCTGGTCTCTGCAAAAAACGCAAACTTTTTCAATGATACAGGAATCGCTGGTAAATCGCGATTCCTGGCAGGGCAAAAATACATGACAAAAGAAGGAAACCTATGCTGATTACAGAAATACTGGCCAGAAACGCCAGGATGTATGGAGCGGAAACGGCATTGATCGAGCGGGAACCGGCGAAAAACCGCAGGGTGGAAATCACCTGGAAAGAATTTGATGACTGTTCCAATCGGATCGCCCGTGCCCTGATTGACCGTGGCATCCGCAAAGGTGATAAGGTCGTTCAACTCATGACCAATTGTATTGAATGGCTTCCCATCTATTTTGGCATCCTGCGCACCGGCGCGTGGGTGGTTCCGCTGAACTTCCGCTTTGATGCCGCCACCATTTTGCAGTGCGTTGAAACCGCGGAGGCAAGGGCCTTTATATTTGGTCCGGAATTCATCGAGCGGGTCGAAACCATTAAGGCAAAAATGGATCCATTCCTTGACACTTACTGGTTTGTCGGGGACGAGTCGATCCGGCCCGCCCATGCTGAACCCTATCCGGAAGTGATCGCATCTTTTGCACCCGAAGATCCGGCTATCATAATCAAACCGATGAGGCCGGGCTTTATTTCACATCCGGGACAACGGGCGCACCCAAGGCAACGCTGCTGACCCATCGAAATATGGAGTTTGCCTGCGTGGTTGAAAATCATCACCATCGCCAGACCCACTCTGATAATTTTCTCTGTCTTCCTCCCCTTTATCATACCGGCGCCAAGATGCACTGGTTCGGAAATTTTATTGTCGGCGCAAAGGCGGTGATTTTAAAAGGAGTTGATCAAAAGCAGGTTCTCCAAACCTTAGAATGGGAATTCGGATTAAAAGACCAGCGGCATTAACCAAGACAAATTGCCCCAATTGTCCAATTAGAGGTTTTGACCGTGATTCAGGATAAGTCCAGAATCGATTCCAAATGAAATTGCTGATCACAGCACAAACAAAGGAAATTGTGCCTGCAACAACAAATGCTGCCTGGGCGAAAGTCACCAGCAGGTTCATTACACTAAAATCAATAACAGCCCCAATTACACCAACAAAGGCAAATTTGAAGAAACGAGTTCTTTCAGCGGGATTCTTTAATATAGATGTCATTTTAGATTTAATTTATTTTGGAAATATGGAATTGTTCGGAGTAACCCTTCCTCAAGATCAACTTTTGGATTCCAGTTGAGGATTGTTTGGGCTCTGGTGATGTCTGGACGACGACGTTGGGGATCTCGGGATGAACGCGCATCGACATAGGTAAGACCTGCTGAATTATTTGTTAGCTCGTTTATCTTCTCCGCAAACTGTAATATTGTCATTTCGACTGGATTTCCGATGTTGACAGGCATGTGTTCGTCTGAATATAACAAACTCACTATTCCATCAAC
>JAPLJE010000291.1 GCA_026388755.1 Deltaproteobacteria bacterium
AAGTGGGAAAATTGAACAATAAAACCGGCATGGCCAGGCAACCCGTTGACTGGATTTCGTATATTATCTGTTTTCTATCGTGGGCTTTTTTGGGATTCTATATTTGGTGGGCTTTTTATAAGCGGACATAAAAAAGCCTTAAAAAAACTCTCATCCAATTGTTTTTTTCACAATTCCCAGCAATTTATCCGGATCAAAGGGCTTCTTGATGAACGCCACGGCATCTTTCACCGCGTGCTGGCCAGCCAGGCCGCTGATCACGATTACGGGTATTTTTTTCAGTTCTTCGTCTTTGGAAAGCTTTCGATAAAACCGCGATCCCCATTCCTGGGGCATCTCCAGGTCCAGGGTGATCAAATCCGGGCTCGCTGTTTTAACGGTTTCCAGCGCCTGAACCCCATCCGATGCGCTGCAGGTTTCATATCCATTGTCCGTAAACAATGTGACCAGGTATTTCACAATAATGGGGTCATCATCGATGACCATGATTTTTTTCGGCATTGCATCCTCCTCAATCGTTGAGGTTTAGGGTGATGGTAACAACCTATCACCCACTTACCCATTGGCCTATCGCC
This sequence comes from Deltaproteobacteria bacterium, assembly GCA_026388755.1. Taxonomy (GTDB): domain Bacteria; phylum Desulfobacterota; class Desulfobacteria; order Desulfobacterales; family Desulfatirhabdiaceae; genus RAAP-1. The sequence continues at coordinate 576 of JAPLJE010000291.1, forward strand.
TATCGCCTATCCTCTTTAGGATGACACTCCCCGCACATCACCGGTCCCTTGCCGGATTTTTCATGACATCCCCTGCAATTGAGGTGAAAGGCCTTTCTGAGCGAAGGCATTCTGCCGGAATTCGTCAGACCGTGACAGTCCGAACAGCGCTTATCCTCTGAAGACTCGTTTTCCAGTACTTTTCCATCCTTAACCACATGATGGCATACATTACAGGCCTCGATGTGGGCTTTTTCATTATGCGATTCATGCCGGAACACGGACCGGGTCCGTTCGGGTTTTCCAAAGACGCTGTTGTCCACGGCTGTCATATTTTCCTGAGCGCCGGCGACAGCCAGTATGCACAAGGGAGCCAGTACAGAAACAAGCAGGTACTGGGATTGCTTTTTCATCTCCTGATTTCTCCTTTCACTATTCCGGTTTTTCCATGACCTGATACAGAATATCGCCGATGAATTTGATATTCATTTCCAGACCGTGATAATGGTTGATGTCCTCAAGGCCGCTATGGCAATTGTGACAGGGGGCAATCAGGGTTTTGGCGCCCCTGGCCTTTACGGCGAAGAGCTGTTCCGCCTTGATGCGATTGCCGTTGATGCGTACCATCTTATACGGAGGGCCGCAGTTGATGACCCCGCCGCCTGCACAGCAGCAGTAATTGTGTTCGCGGTTCGGGTGCATTTCAATCAGGGTTTCACAAATCGCTCCCACCACGAATCTGGCCTTTTCATGAAGACCCCGGCCCCTGACGACATTACAGGGGTCATGGAGGGTAACCGGCTCTGTATATTTTTTGGTAATTTTGATCCGGCCTTCCTTGATCATGTCATAATAAAATTCAATGGCATGAAGCACGGGAATGGGCGGCATTTTCCATCCCAGCCACCGGTTTCCCATGTCATAAACCGATCTGAAAGCATGACCGCATTCGCCCATCACGATTTTCTTCACTTTCAGCCGGGCTGCGGTTTCAAAATGCGCCCGCTTGATTCGGCCCATGAGTTCGCTGTCGCCCGTAAACATGGCCATATCACTGTTATCCCAGCCGGGCGTTGCAGGCATGGTCCAGTTGACGCCAGCAACATTCATCATGACCGCCGCCTGGTAAATGAGCTGAGCCTGAAACTTGGGCTCGGGTCCAATCACCGAATACATGATATCGGCCCCTTCTTTTTCAAGGGGAATACGGAGTTTCGGGATCTCGCTTCTGGCTTCTTCCTCCTGCCACTGCAGCGTGTCCGGCCATTCGTCTTCCTTGACCCACATCTGGTTCATGCTGACAGAATGGCTGTGCGCCGTAGCCTGAATATACAGGGGCGTCAGGCCCAGAAGATGGGTGATGCGCCGGACCACGCTCATCAGATAGGCCACATCAATGCCAAAAGGGCAGTACATGGCGCATCGCTTGCACAAATTGCACTGGGTGGCCGCAATGACGGCCGCCTGTCTCATGAAATCCTTGCTGACCCTGCCTTTTTTTCGGATCATTTCCCACAGGGTCTGCTTGACCTTGCCGGCAGGCGAAAAGCGGGGATCATTGTCATGGGACAGATAATAATGACAGCCTTCTGAACACAACCCGCAATGAACGCAGGTTTCCACATAAACCTTGAGGCGGGCCCCGGCCTCAACATTTAATACCCGGAGAATGGTCTTCTCGATTCTATCCTCCGTAAGCCTGGCCAGCCCTTTATCAATGCCTTCATCCGGAATGGTTTCATTGATTTGATTTGCCGGTTCATTCATAATCTGAGAACCTCCCTTTTTATAAACACGCCCATCACCAGTCCCTTGCGTGCCGTACGTTTCCGAATTCCGAACCCATATAGGCTCTGGTAAACGGCGAAAACAGCATATGGCTCAGCCGGGTAAACGGAATAGCCATCAGCAGGATTTCACCCGACAGGATATGAATAATCAGAAAAAGCGGGTAATCGATCCATTGATGATAGGCCATAAATCCGGTCGCAAACGGCGCCGCAACCATCCCCAACAGCACGTAATCCGAGGCAGATGTCAGATACCGGACTTCCGGCAGTTTGATCCGGCGAACCCAGAAAAACACGCAGCAGCCGATAACCGCCAGCGTCATGATATCTGAAACCGGATCCGGCAGGCTCCACAACTGAATGTTCCAGGATTCGTCCCAGATCACCGCATGAGACAGAAGAAAAACAGGCGTCATCAATAGACAGATATGAAACGTAAAGGTTACCAGCGTCATGACAGGATGCTTTTGCATGTTTACCGATGCAAACGGAATGATCCAGTGAAAAATGGAACGCAGGCTGTATTTCCAGCTCATGAACGAATAAATGAATTTTTCTTTCCGATGAACGAGAACAAACATGTGAAGCAAACGGTACAGGCTGCCGACAATAAAAACCGTAAAAGCCAGCCACGCCAGCGGGCCGCTGACGAATTGATAAATGTCATGCATGGGAGTTCCTCCATTTACCGTGAACAGGCTTTCCCAAAGGGGGAAGTTATCTGTTTCATGCTTGGGGCCGACCGGAAAGCCATGATCAGACCGTTACCCCATAAAATCTTTGATCGGGATTACCCGGCGACAGTAAACACCGTTTTCGATGGTTCTAAAAAGAAGCCGGGTTCCATCCGGACTGAATGCCGGATCCCAGGCTGCTTCGCAGTCATGCGGCCACAGCCGGTCGTTCAGTGCAATCGTATATTTCCCACTGCGCTCAACTTTTGCGGCCACATGCGTGCCGTCCGGGCTGAAAACCGGTTTCCAGGCCATGTCAAAGGTGTTTTTCCAGGCCGACCCCTGAACCGCTATACCCCAGCGCTCATTGTCCTTGACCACGGCGGCGATGCTTCGGCTGTCGGGACTGAATGTCAGATCTGTCACAAAATCGCTGAAAAGAAGGTTCCAGGCCCTGTTGTCCACGGCAACGGTCCACTTTCCGAATTCGGTGGCAACGATGGCGGCAAGGCGGTTTCCGTCCGGACTGAACAGAAGATGCCAGAGCTGGATATAAGGGGTTTTCCATGTCAGTTGACCGTCTTCGGCAAGATGCCACTTGCCCTTTACCCTGACAGGCGCAAGGACTTTCCCTGTAATGGGATTAAATACCGGGGCCCATACGCCCCCAAAGGTTTTCTCCCAGGGAACGCCGTTAACGGCGATCGTATAGTCATACAGCGTCAGCCGCACTTCAGCCGCAATTTTCGTTCCATCCGGACTGATGGCCTTGTTCCAGACATTCACAAAAATGCGATCCCAGACAACACCATCCAAGGCAGCCGAAATAGTCCCTTCCTGAAATTTATGGATTTCGACTTCTCCTGCGGAAATCATTTGAACGGAGGCCGCCGTATGATTCCCATCCGGACTCAGAGCCGGATCGGTCAGATTGGCGTAAGTTTCTTCCCAGGGAACGTCATTTAATACCATGCCATATTGCCGATCCTGCTGAAACGACACCGCGATGCTGCCCCCGTCCTTGCTGAACAGGGGGTTCCACACGTAAGCGAACCGGCTTTCCCAGGGAATCCCATCCACGGCAACAGTCCACTCCCCAATGTCCGAAACCAGAGCCGTCAGCCTGCCATCGGCGGTAAAGCGCAGATGCCAGATTTTCTCAAAGGGATTTTCCCAGGTTTCACCGTTCACACAAACGTTGAATTCCCCTTCCGCGGAGTTGATAATCGCCGCAACCCGTTCTCCATCCAGGCTGCTATATGGCTCCTCAACCCATTCAAACCGGTTGTTCCAATCCCCGACGGGAATATGCTTCTCTCGGGTTTCCCAGTCCCACGCGATGGTGTCCGCCATGCAACCCCCCCCCTGTAATTATATTTGTCATTGATGAAGCAATACAACTTGTTTTCAGACAGCCAATTCACCCAAGTTTTCCAATTTATTTCTCAAGACCTGATCGGAATCAGAACACTGACCGTAGTCCCCTTCCCTGGGCTGGAAATCACGGAAACAGTCCCCTGGTGTTGCTGGATTACTCTTTGAGCAATAAAGAGACCCAGTCCGGTTCCTTTTTGTCCTTTGGAAGAAAAAAACAGGGAAAATAACTTTTCCTGAGTTTGCTGATCCATCCCGATCCCATCGTCACTGACTTCAAACAGCATATGGCTGCCATTTGCTCTGACACTAAAACCGATTTGGTGTGACGGTTTGCCGGAATCCTCCACACAGGCTTCAACAGCATTTTCCAGAATATTGACCAGAGCTGTCCGTAATGCCGTGCGGTCTACCTCGATGCTTCCCAGGGAGGGCTCAACGTCACAAGTCCAAGCAATGGGCAAATTTTTCATCTTGGGTTCAATAATCTGAAATACATCATGTACCAGGCTCGACACAGGGGCTTCTTCCCTTTCAAGTTCGCGCTCTTTGGCGTAATAGAGAATATCCAGAACCGCATTTCGAATGCGCTCCGCCGTAAGCTTCGCCGCATCAATGCCTTCCTGAATCCGGGCCGGTTCATTTTTCTTCAGGCCGGATTGAATCAAGTATAAGCCGCCGTCAAGGGCTGTCAGCATTCCCTTGACCGCATGAGAAATGGAACTCATCAGAAGTCCCAGAGAGGACAGGTGATCCTGAAGCTTTCGCACCTGGGCAATGTTGGTCGCCAGTTCCATTACCTGAGCAATCTTGCCGAAAGCATTCCGCAGCGGCGCAGTGACCACCAGAAGATGAATCTGTTCCCCGGATTTTGAAGTGGCTGTGATTTCAGCCTGATGGGGCTGACCGTCTTCAAATGTCTTGGAAACCGGACAATTGCAGCAGGGCTCATACCGGTTCTGGTAGACCTGAAAA
>JAPLJE010000100.1:0-2404 GCA_026388755.1 Deltaproteobacteria bacterium
CCTTTTTACCTTTACTCAAGCCCCCTCTTAATTATAACAGTTCAGAATGTGGAATCCTTGAGCCAATAATTTTTTTAAGGACAAAAACTGATTTTCTGGAAACTTTTCCCAAATAAACCAATCCCATTTTTCACATTTATCCGGTTCGTTAACCTGGAGATCGCCGCCATTATATTCAGCAACAACAAATAAAGTAACGTAGTGTTTCTTCTCTTCTTTAAATATATCGTTTGTGAAAGTTGCATAACGGATATTATGGATTGAAATACCTGTCTCCTCAAAAACTTCACGCCTGGCACACTCTTCTATCGATTCATTCATCTCCAAATGGCCACCGGGAAAAGCCCAGTATCCTGATCCATGTGAGCCTTTTCGTTTCCCCAATAATACTTTTCCATTTTTTATGACGATTACAGCAACGCCTACTGATGGTCTGTTCTTCATCAAAATTCCTTGAAAATTCTTGCAAGCGGATGGCCTTTGGCTTCTATGGCCAGATCATTAAAATAACCATAAGCGGTTTGAGACACATCATATTCTGCTTTATGGAGCCTATCCTGGACTCGATCTAAAAGCGATTTTGCCTGGCCTGGTTCTGCCTTTTCTTCAGCCAGATGGGTAAATGAATTTAAAAGTATTTTCTTTACATCCCATTTACGGGCAAGCCATTTGGCATTTTTTACAAGTTTTGTTTCCGCTGAACTACCTTCCTGAATATCCTTGGGTTCGACATGCACAAATGCAACTACGACGTTTTCCAATTGTTCCGGTCCTGAATCCGGGACATCATCCAGTGTCTTTATTGTTGGAGTCCATGCAAATTTGTCACAAAACCAGAATAGAACTCTCATGCATCACCTTTTAAAAATCAATTCTGACCCCTTTTTCCCTTTGTCCGACCCCGATCCACCCGATTCCTGTAATTTTTTTCTGCATATTTAAAACTCTTCTTTTTAATTTAATCGGGAAATTCAGGTTTTTTCTTTTCCATAAACGCTTTAATACCATGCATACATTCACCTGATACAATAAGTTCAGCAGCCATTTCAGCCTCCAGCTCAAGTGCTTTTCCCAAAGACAGGTCCTGACTCTGTCGAATAACAGCCAAAGCATGACGAATGGCCTTAGGCCCGTTTTGCGCAATTTGTTCTGCCAGGTTGAAGGCTTCATCAACGGACCGTCCTTCTTCACTCACACGGTTAACCAGGCCAATTTTTAACGCCTCCTCTGCATTTACCGTACGAGCTGTCAGAATGAGGTCTGAAGCAATGGCACTTCCGACAAGCTTTGTTAAATATGGACCTCCGCCCCAATCCGGCATTAAACCCAATCGTACTTCTGAAAAACAGAGCTGAGCTGTCCGGTCCATAACCCGCAAATCGCATCTGGTTGCCAGCTCCATTCCTCCCCCATAAGCCAATCCATTTATTGCGGCAATTATCGGAACGGGTAAAGAAATAAATCCATCAACTGCTTTTCGAATACGGTTAACCAATCTTCTGGCTGGTTCTATATCTTTATTACCTAAAACTTCAAGAAACGCAGCCACCAAAGGATTTTCAGGATTCACGTCAAACCCTGCGCAAAACGCTTCGTCTCCATCACCGGTGATGATAATAACCCTGGGAAGATTGTGCTTCAAGTCATCTGTAGCCTGTTCCAAGGCTGCGAACATGGACTCATCAAACGCGTTTTTCTTCCTGGCGCGATTCATCGTCACCAATGCGATCTTATTCTTTATCTCTAATTGTATTTTACTATCAACCATAGATCCTCTCATTGGAATTCAGGGGGGAATTCAGCAAATGTCTTACTTATTTTTTGAACAAAATCAAAGTCAGGCAGGAATTAAGTGAGGTGTCTCCGGAATGTGCCCCAGCAGCTTCTTGCTTTCAAGTATTGCGAAAAGCGTTTGAAGGGCTTCTTTAGATGGGCGCGGCTTCCCCTGCAGCAAAATATCCTTCGGCTTTCTACAACACCCCCAATCGACGTCTCCGGGGGATCCAGTAAAGTGCCAGTAGATATTAGAATAGTATCTCTGTTTCATAAGTCATAACGAAAAAATCAGCGGGAGGCGGCGTAGCCGATCCGCTGGATTGTCTGGTTGGCCGTTTTATTTTCCAGCTTCGACCAGAGCCCCATTGATGAATTTATGGATGATGCTTGATACATAAGTCTGATAGGGTAGGCCTTCATTAACCGCTTTTCTCTGAAGCTCAAGAAGATCTCTTTCAGAAATCCGTATATTCAGTCTCCTGTCCTTTCTCAGTGTATTGCGGGCGTACGCAATCAACTCTTTCTTTCTTTTCGTGAGGTTTGCAACGGGGACCCATTCATCTTTCTCGAAGCTATCGAGTATTTCCTTTTCTTCTTTCGTTAATTTAGTCTTCATATTATTCTCCAA
>JAPLJE010000100.1:2418-3518 GCA_026388755.1 Deltaproteobacteria bacterium
CTTCCTGCTTGGAATAATGGTCTTTAGAAATAACTCTTCCTCATTCTCTACATATGGTACAAGAAAGGCGTAATTGGCAATACCAATAACCATAATTCGCTGACCGGGGTGTGCTTTCTGGTTTGGATGTAGATAATCGTCTAATATGTCGCCCCTTTCAATATAAAAAACTATATCCTCAAAACAAATGCCCCGTGATGCTTTAAGAATTACACTCTTTTCTGTACTCCAATTTATACTTTTCATTTGCTTATTAGGTTATCACAATGTGTGTATTATGGCAACATCAAATATTTCTTATGTGATGCGGCCAACTTTAGCCTCACTTTGACTTGTTCACATTCACCGTTATGCTTTGGAGCGTCAGTTTCGCTAGCTCGCGATACCCGAGTTTGAAGAAGACAAACGGCATTCTCAATCCCGGGCCTCCTTGAGACCGTACCAACGGAAAAGGGGACAGAATTATTTTATAGTTTCTCGTTATAAATAAATCTGTCCCCTTTTTCCTCTCGATGACTACTACGACAGCGACAGGCCTGGATATTACCGGGCGTTGCAGTCGATCAGTCCTGATACGCAGGATCTGACACAGTGGCTGGAATATTTTACCCGTGGCGTCATGGTGCAGATCGAGCAGGTGTGTCAGAGAATTATCGGATTAAGCCTCGATGTACAAAAGATGAAAGACTTCGGGCAGGTGGCGCTGACGGAAAGACAGATGAAAATCGTGGAAGCCGTCAATAAAAGTCAAAAAATCACAGCCGGAGACATAGCGGCAATATTCGGCATTTCGCGTCAGTCAGCTCTCAAGGAAGCCGGAAAACTTTTGGAAATGAACGTACTAACCCCCGTCGGCAAAGGCAGGGGCGCCCACTATGTCAGGAAATGACCCCTGGTTGTCGTTTCGGTTGTCGTTTCGGTTGTCGTTTGATTGTCGTTTGATTGTCGTTAATGCGTTCCCTGTAACGAGGATATAAATGCCCACATTCATTGAAACCCAGTTTCCCATTGCCCGCCTTTCCGCCGAGTCTTACAAGGAGCGCAAGGCGAACAACGGGCAAACGCTCACCCGCCTCGGGAGATGGTGGGGGCGAAAGCCA
>JAPLJE010000114.1 GCA_026388755.1 Deltaproteobacteria bacterium
CACGGCAAAGAGAGAACCCAGAAGCGTTATCCGCTTTATAGATAAAGTTTTATTTAACATAACGTGCCTCCAATATAAAAAAATAAAAAATTGATTTCACGGATCAATTTCAACAATTGTCCGGCAAACGATTCCGCCATCCGGCAGCGGAAAATCCTTTCGAACCAGATGCAGCTTTTTTTTTGCAAATAGCTGAACGCATTCAGGATAGAGAATCCACTCCTGCTCCAGCCCTTTTTTCTTGATGCCATCCAGCGTATCACCGGGAAGAATCGAAAATGTCCGCTGCCCGATAATCGGTCCCGAATCTTCCCCATAATCCACAAAATGCACGGTACAGCCACCGACTTTGCAGCCATAGCGAAACGTATCTCCATAGCCATCGGTTCCGGGAAATGCGGGAAGAATGGCCGGGTGGATGTTCATAATCCGCAGCCGTTCGGGTGGAACATTGACCCGATCAATAAAATACGGCGTGAGATTTCGCATGAACCCGGCAAGAACGAGAAGGTCAAATTCATATCGGGCCATTTGCATTAATAGCTCAGATTCAGCTATGGCACGGGATTTCAGAAAATCCGTGATGCGATGAACCGGGGCATCTTTCGGGAAAATATGCTGTTTACCCTCGCATTCCAACAGATTGAAATCGTTGGGTAACAGAGATTTGCCAGTGTCGCAGCGAAACTTCCGGATAATGGCGCCATAGTCCACGACAAAATCGGGAATACCATGATTTCGCGCCCTGTCCAGACCGCCGGCAGACGGGTTATCGGATCCCACAAAAACCATCCTGCCGTCAATAACTCCGGATTCACAGGCATCGATGATGGCCTGAAGGTTGGTACCTCCTCCGGAAATCAAAGCCCCAACACGGATTGCTGGATTCATCCCTCCCTCCAATGCAACTTAACCCTCACGATCTCATGAGCCGACAAACTCACAGTATTACGCTTCATGCCTTCCAACTTCTATCTCCTGACTTCTGAACATTGACAATATACAAACATGATACTATAATCGCTTTTATTAATAAATCAATTTATGAGAGGAAACAGGTTATGGCAGAAAACGTACTTGAAATTGATGATGGCCGTTTTGAAGCAGAAGTATTGCAAGAGCAGACACCAGTGCTAGTGGATTTTTGGGCGCCCTGGTGCGGGCCCTGCCGGGCTATCGGCCCCATTGTGGAAGAGCTTGCCGTAAAATTCGGCGATAAAATCAAGTTTAAAAAATGCAATGTGGATGACAACCCACTTACTCCATCCAAATATGGAATCAAATCCATTCCTACCCTGATTTTCTTTAAAAGCGGAAAGGTATTCAACCAGGTGGTCGGCGTCGTCGCCAAATCTAAACTTGAAGATATAATCAACAGTGTGCTGGCTTAACGGAAACGATCTTGTTGATCGTTTATTTTCCCTCATTACGCTGTGAGCAGTAAACAAACAAGACCTGATCGTCAACGGTCCCCCTGAGGTTGATTACTGCTCACTGCTTACCATCTGGTCATTCACCTATGAAATACAAACTGATCTTGCCGGTTGTGGCAATGCTGCTGTTTTCGGGCTGCTCCTTGTTTTTTGACAGTAAATCAGATGAAAAGACCGCACAGGAACTCGTTAACGATGGAATGGAAGCATTCAACAGTCAACGTTACCGTTCTGCCATTGAGTCATTCGACAAGCTCAAAGACTGGTATCCGTTCAGCAAATACGCTATTCTAGCCGAACTTAAAATTGCGGACGCTCATTTTTATCTGGGAGAATATGAAGCTGCCATTACCGCGTATGAATCTTTTGAAAATCTTCATCCTCGCAATGAGGCCACACCTTATGTGATTTTTCAACGGGGCATGAGCTACATCGAGCAGTTAGAAACCGTCGACAGGGATCAGACCTCGGCTAAAAAAGCCATTGAAACCTTCAACCGCCTCAAGAAGACGTATCCGGCTTCAGAATACACCGCCCAGGCTGAAAACTATATTCGGCTATCCCTTAAAAACATGGCCGGCCACGAATTCTATGTGGGTGAATTTTATTTCAAGAACAAGCATTATAAAGCAGCCGTAGTGCGGTTTAAAACCGTTGTTTCCAGTTATCCCGATGTGGGTCTCACCCAGAAAGCGCTGGAATATATTGCCCGATTCGACGCTGCGCTGGCAAAAGAAGCCGCACCAGAAAAAAAAGTGTGGTGGGCACCATCCTTCTAAAGCGTACAACGTTGAGGCGGTTGATATTTCGGGCATGCAGATAAATTTCTTTACACCCGATTGATTATAAGATAGATACATAGATTCGGTTTAAGGATCACCAAGAATGAATTATTCATGACCTTGCGGTCACCAGAGAAGCAAATAAAAGCCCGGCTTCGGCAACTTTGCTTCGAATATTAAGATTTCTTAGAAATACGGAGATACGATTATGTCCAAGATTTGTGAAATTTGCGGAAAGAAACCCATGATCGGCTGTAATGTCAGCCATGCCCACAACGTTACCAAACGCCGATTCAACCCGAATCTTCAACGGGTTCGTTCATTGAATAACGGCAGAGTTCTAAAGATCATGGTATGCACCCACTGCATCAAGTCCGGGCGTATTGTAAAAGCCCCTTAATGATCAATTCGCTGAACATCCTGGATAGCCTTTACCTTTCGAATTTCAGATAACAACCGGTTCAGATGCTCGGTATTTCGAATCGCCAGTGTAAACTGGCTATCCACAATTTCACTCTCGCCGATTTTTGAATTTGCGCTGAGAATATTTGCCCCGTTCTTGCTGATGGTCATTGCGAGATCCGCAAGCAACCCTACCCGATCATAAGATTTTACATGAATTTTCACCGGATAGGTTTCCGTGATGGCCTCATCCCATTCCACGTCGATCTGCCGCTCCGGATTCATCGTTAATGCATTGATACAACTTGCCCGGTGAATCGTAACCCCAAAGCCCCGGGTAATATAACCGGTAATGGCATCTCCGGGCACAGGCTCACAACACTTGCCAAACTTCACCAGAATATCGTCCATTCCCTTTACAATCACGCCACCGGTTTTTGACTTTTTCTTTCGAACCTTTCCGATAATTTTATCCAGAAAAGATTCCTGAATCTCCTCTGGATCAGCCTTTATGGAAAATCTTCGGATAATCTGCAAGGGGGTTATCTTGCCATATCCCACGCTGGCAAACAGATCATCGACGGCCTTAAACCCAAAATGGGCAACCGCCTCATCCATTTCCGATGACTTGGCCAGTTCATTGAAATTAAGCCGGTTTTTTCGAAACGCCTTGTCGCACATTTCACGACCCAGACTGATGCTGCGGTCTTTTTCCTGAGCCCGAACCCATTGCTGTATCTTGGACCGCGCCTTGACAGTTCTGACAAAGCCAAGCCAGTCCTTGCTGGGAAAATGATTTTTGGTGGTGATGATTTCAACGCTGTCTCCGGTTGACAACTGATACTGGAGCGGCACGATCCTGCTGTTCACCTTGGCGCCGGTACATTGGTTGCCAACCTCCGTGTGGATCATATAGGCGAAATCAACCGGAGTCGCCCCTTTGGGAAGGGCTTTGACTTCCCCCCGCGGCGTGAACACATAAACATCGTCCGGAAACAGATCCAGACGGACATTTTCCATGAACTCGTTGGGATTGCGAATATTCTGCTGATTCTCTATCAGATTTTGAATCCAGGCGAACTGCCGAGTAACGGCCTCTTCAGCCTTCTGACCTTCCTTGTAGCTCCAGTGTGCGGCAATGCCAGCCTTGGCCACTTTGTCCATCTCCCAGGTCCGAATCTGAATCTCGATCCGCTTGCCATCCGGGCCAATGACCGTGGTGTGGAGGGATTGATACATATTGGGTTTGGGCCGCCCGATATAGTCCTTGATCTTCGAGTCGATTGGCTTCCACAGGCCGTGAATCAGTCCCAAAGCCGCATAGCATTGAGTGAC
>JAPLJE010000621.1 GCA_026388755.1 Deltaproteobacteria bacterium
CCCTGTCATAACTGCTGGGATGCTATCCGGGACTTGGAAGAAATCTATAAGATTGGAATTCGATGGTCGTTTCTGAAGCCGATTCTTCTGAAGATGGTGATTGTTCCGGATCATATGAAGCCGGAGGAATGATCTGAAAAACTGAATGAATGAAATCACGCTGACATCTGATGGTATCATCGTTTCAGGCGGCAATCCGGTTGAAGCCGGCCGGCCGCTGATGTTTCTCAGCGCTCAGGTGAAACTGGCTTCCGATTGTACTCTGCGCAGCTATTTTAAACTGATCGAAAAATACCCACTCCTGTCGGAGCTGAATCCATTTTTTGCCGCTTCATTGGAACAGTACCGTAAAAGTCCTGCCGGCGGATGCCAGGACCCGTCACTGGATGATCTGCTGCTGACCAAAACCATTGAAATGATCGGTTTTCCCGGAAAACCCCGTCTTGAAATATACCACTCGCTCTATGGACGCCAAGGGGCGGATGTTCATGAAATCAAGAACTTTCCGCTCGAAGCCCTTCTGGATATGCCCCTGAGGCTGGGGAAACTCAAGCACATTGTCTTTGGAGACAAGGTGGAGCTGTTCGAGTTCGATACGGTGTTCACGCTATTTGAACTGATTGATGCTATTTTATGGGAGCTCAGCTTTCATGGTACACTCTTGGCCTGTGAAATACGGAGGTGACAATGTTTGATAAAATCCTGTTTGCAACCACCGGAACGCCGGTTTGCGATAATGCCGCACATGTGGCGTTTGATATTGCAAAAAAATACAATTCAACACTTTATATGTTTCATGTGCTGGGCCTTCCGTCCAGGGGATTCGGCCAGCTTGTGGTGGATACCCGCACCGGCGAAGAAGAAAGCTACGACCTGGATTATATTTCATGGGTCAAGGAAGAGCTTAAAAATACCTACGACAAATATCTGTCTACCTGTAAAAGCTGTGAAATCGATTCCATTGCAGGCGTCCCCCATACCGAGGTTCTGAGAAAGGCGCGCAAGATAAATGCGGATCTCATCGTTATGGGCGCGCATTCCCGGCAGGAAGAAACCGGTGCTACCCGGTACCGGGGGGCGGTGGGCACAAACATGCAGAAAGTGGCCAGAGGCGCCAGATGTCCGGTACTGATTGTCAGCAGGCCCTGCACCACCTGTCTGTGGTATTTCTCCAATATCGTATTTGGAACCGATTTTACCAAAGCCTCGTTTTCGGCATTTCTGTTTGCCTATAAACTGGCAAAGGAAATCGGCAGCAAGCTCTATATTTTCCATGCACTCGATTTAAGTCAGGTGCAAGCCGGAAAGGTGGTTCCCCAGGAAGAGATCGAAGCCCGAATCCAGGAAGCCCGAAAAAAAATCGAAAAACTCTATGCTCGCTATCTCAAGGAGTACGACAATTATGAAATTGGTATCTGGGAAGGGATTCCTTATGTGGAAATTCTGAAATATTCCCGGGCCAAAAACGCAGATCTCATCGTGATGGCTCATCACACCAAGGAAGTCGATCCGGAAACCGCCATTCTTGGTGGTACCGTCGAGCAGGTGGTTTTGCGGGCCTCATGTCCGGTTGCCAGCGTGAATCATCCGGACAAAGTTTCAGGTTGAAAAAAAGGACATTTTGTCCATGAGTAAAAAGAAGATTCTCATTGTGGATGATGAACTCGATATGAGAATCTTCCTTTCCACCCTTCTGGAGACCAGCGGCTATCAACCGGTAACCACCCGGGACGGTATAGATGGCGTTTCCAAGGCCCGCACCGGAAAACCGGATCTGATCCTTCTGGATGTTATGATGCCCGGAGAAGGCGGCGTTCAGATGTACCGGAAGCTCAAGACGGATCTTGAACTGGCGTCGATTCCGGTGGTTATGTTATCGGCTGTTGAAAAAAAAAGTTTTTATCACTATCTCAACATGCTGAATTCCAGCATGCCCTGTCCGATTCCGAAGCCGGCAGCATATCTCGAAAAACCGGTTGACCCGGACCAGCTTCTGTTGGTGCTGAACTCCCTTTTGTCCCAGGTGTAATTCCGGAAGCGGGATTCTTGGCTGAAATCCCTTTTGTTCCAGGCGTAAATCCATAAACCGGATTCTGGACTTGCTAATCCTTTAAAGTCCTGATACAGATTAATAATAAGTCCCCACGTTTACATTCTGTTCTTCTTCGCAATCTTTCTTATTACTGCAAACCAGGATGCGTCACATTGACTAAAGTCATGCAAAAAAAGCTCCTGCTGGTTGATGATGAAGAAGGTATTCGCAAGGTGCTGGGAATATCCTTATCCGATATGGGATATGATGTTCTTACCGCGGAAAATGGCGATGAAGCCCTTTCGATATTCAGAACACAATCTCCCCCCATTGTATTGACCGATATTAAAATGCCGGGGCTGAACGGCATTGATCTGCTGCAGAGAATCAAGCTTGAAAACCCGGAAACCGAAGTCATCATGATTACCGGTCATGGTGATATGGAATTGGCCATAAAGAGTCTCAAGCTGGAAGCCACGGATTTTGTCACCAAACCCATCAATGACGATGTTCTTGAAATAGCCCTCAAGCGAGCTAATGAGCGTATTCTGATGCGCAGTCAGTTGAGGTCCTATACGGAAAACCTTGAGCTGATGGTCAAGGAAAAATCAGAAAAACTCGTTGAACTGGAACGGCTGACTGCGATCGATCAGGCAATGGAAGGGCTGTCGTCAGCCATGCGAGGTATTGCAGACGATCTGGGAGAGGACCGGCTGCGGCATTTCAATGAAATGCCCTGTTTTGTATCGGTGCACAACCGTCAGCTAAAAGTTCTTGCCGCCAATCATCTGTATCGTCAGCGTCTGGGGAATGCTGTCGGAGAGGACAGTTGGAAAATTTACAAAGGCAAAACAGCAACCCCAGAGCAATGCCCGGTAGGTAAGACTTTTTCCAGTGGTTCAGGTCAGCGGATTCGGGAGGTCGTTGAGTTTTCGGATGGATCCCAGTCTCTGGTCATGGTGCATACGGCTCCGATTCGAAACAGCGACGGAACCCTGGAACTGGTGCTTGAAATATCAGCGGACATCTCCGAGGTCAAACGGCTTCAGGACGAGCTGGACGCCACTCAGCAGCGATATCAGCAGCTTTTTGACGAGTCCCCGTGTTATATTACGGTTCAGGATCGAGATTTCAGAATCTTGGCAACCAACAAGCGGTTTAAGGAAGACTTCGGGGACGAACTGGATTCCAGATGTTTTCAGGTCTACCAGAACCGGTATGAGCCCTGCTGCAATTGTCCGGTTTCCAAGACATTTGAAGACGGTCAGCCCCATCAGGCTGAAATCACAGCCACTTCAAAATCCGGGGAACAGATTCATCTTCTGGTGGTCACTGC
>JAPLJE010000614.1 GCA_026388755.1 Deltaproteobacteria bacterium
GAAACCTACATCAATATCGCCAAAGAACGGGGAAAGATCTGACCCGGTATTTTCTCGTTGACTGATGAAACCGCAGTAAGAAGAAAACCCGATTAACTGCTTGCTGCGGTCTGTTCAGGAATATGGGAAATCCACCCGCCACCAATAACCTCATTGTCTTCCCGATAAAAAACAGCCCCCTGCCCCGGCGTGACCGACGGCTGGGGAAGGTCAAATACAACAGTCGCCCCATCCGTCATTGGATACAACGTTGAACAAACCGCTTGAGAACGGTATCTGACCCGCGTATGTACCCTTGCGGGAAATTCCGGCGGCCCGGCAATCCAATTGATATCGCCCACCCTGAAGGATGAAACCAGCAGATCGGATTTAAATCCCACCACCAGCTTATTGGCCTTTTGGTCCAGCCTGACCACGTAATAGGGCTGCGCAGCCGGACAGTTGATTCCGCGGCGTTGGCCAATGGTGAACAGATGCAGCCCAGGATGCTCACCGATAATTTTTCCATCTACTGTTGCGATAGGCCCTGAAGGTGACATGAATCCTTCCTGATTCGTCAGAAATTCGCCATAACTGCGGCCCTTGATAAAACAGATATCCTGGCTTTCACCATGATGAACCGGCTCAAGCTTCAGATCGCTGGCCAGTTGAATGACCTGGGACTTGGTCATGCCGCCCAGGGGAAAACAGGCATGAGCCAGTTGTGTCTGCGTCATTCGGGACAGAAAATAGGACTGGTCCTTCATCGGGTCGATGCCCTTGAACAGGTGCAAGGTTCCATTCGCATCCGAAGTAATTTGGGCGTAATGGCCGGTTGCCAGATGGGATGCGCCCAAGCTCCGGGCATAATCCAGAACGATTCCGAATTTGATCCGGGGGTTACAGACCATGCAGGGATTCGGAGTGAGCCCCGACAAATATGTCCGGACAAAATAGTTGAACAAAATAGTTGACAACGGTTTCCTGGAACGGCTGAACCGCATCCATGAGGTGGATGTCAATGCCAAGCCGGGAAGCCAGCAGTTCTGTCAGTTGCTGAGGGGAAGGATTGTTGCAGGTTTCGTAACCGGTAAGAAAATGGATCCCGACCACCGTAATCCCCCGCTGAATCAGGAGTTTTGCGGCGATCAGGGAATCGATGCCGCCACTTAAAGCAACGGCCATCATCGACTTCATTCAAAAAAGGTCTGAGCAGTGGGCCGGGCAGCCATGGCCCGGGAGGGGCAGGCCGGGATGCAGAGTTCGCACACACTGCATTTGGTTTCGTCAAATTCCACAGCCATCTCCGGACGCACGATATAGAGCGCTCCCGTAGGGCAAACCGCCGTGCAGGCCCCGCACTGGGTACATTTGTTCGTATCGCGTTTGACTTCCTGCGAGGCGTTTTGAACCTGTACCCCCTGAGATTTTAAAAACTTGATTCCTTCCTTGAAATTTTTCCGGGTTCCGGACAGCTCCAGAACCATGATACCTTCTTTCCGCGGAAGAATGGCTGCATTCAGAATGTTAAAAATCAGATCATAGTCTTTGACCAGATAACAGACAATGGGTTTTCGGACCTCGGTCCGGGGAAACCGCAGAATCAATATTTTCGAGTACACCGTGAACCTCCGGAAATATCTTTATTTTTTTATCAATAATCGCTAATTTAGTGATATTTGAAGAGGGTGTCAACAGGGAAGAAGGCCGAAAACACGAAAAAAAGGGGAGAGCATGAACCGCTTTGCATACAGAACAACGGGGTTTGCCATCAAAGCCCTTTCGCTGTTTTCAAAAGCCAAAATCCACCTTCATGGCGAAACCCATTTCACCCGAATGGAAACCCTGTTTCTTCCCTATCACATTTATTATCTTACCGGCAAAAAACCTGTCTGGTCCCTGGGAGACGCCGACCTGTTCAAGGGGGCTCTGGGAGATTACCTGAAGGCTGTCGGGGTGGTTTCAACCCGGAGTCCGGACAGGGATATGCTCATCGTCAAAAGCCTTTTGACCGAAGAGGCATCCTGGATCATCTACCCGGAAGGCCTGATGGTCAAAAACAAGAAACTGGTTGAAAAAGGCCGGTTCATGCTTTCTTACGCCGGCGGCAAGCACCCGCCGCATACCGGAGCCGCAACCCTGGCACTTCGAACCGAGTTTTACCGCCAGCGACTC
>JAPLJE010000129.1 GCA_026388755.1 Deltaproteobacteria bacterium
GAGGATGTGCCCTGGGGCAACTCAAAGGCCTGGTATCAGCGCTACGAAAAGAAATTTGGCAAGGCGCCCACCTATCACGCGGCCTGTGCTTATGAATCCATGATGATCATGGGTCAGGCGGCGTCTAAAGTTGGCGGCGACAGGGAGAAGCTGCGCCAGGAACTGCGCAACGGAAAGTGGAACGGCATCCTCGGCGAAGTTTCCTTTCAAGACTTTGACGGTTATCAGAATCAGCGCAAGGCCCAGATGCTCGTCGAGCAGGTACAGAACGGCAAACACGAGACCGTATGGCCGGCTGAACTCTCGGCCAAAAAACCGATCTGGCCTTTCCCGGGCTGGACGAAGTAATGGCCTCTTTTTAGAAAGAATCTCTACCGGCCCCGGCCCATGCCCCGCGGGGGCATGGGCCGGGTGAAAACTTTACTTCATAAGATACCGAGGGGATATGGCTGTATTTCTTCAATCAATGATCAGCGGCATCCTGATCGGCGGCGTTTACGCCCTGATCGGCATTGGCTTGACCATCATTTTCGGGGTCATGCGGGTCATCAACTTTGCCCATGGCGATTTGCTGATGATCGGCATGTATATGACTTATTTTCTTTTTGCCCTGCTCCACATCGACCCCTTTGTCTCGATCGTCGTGACGATCCCGTTGATGTTCCTGTTCGGCGCATTTCTGCAAAAAGTTTTCATTAACCGCGTGCTGGGCGCCCTGCCACAGAACCAGATCCTGCTGACCATCGGCATGGGTCTGGTCATGAGCAATGCGATCATGCTTGCCTTCACGTCGGACTACAAAATCCTGTCGACGACCTATTCGTCCGCCAGCTTCAACATTTTTGGGATATCGATCTCCAGTCCGCTTCTCATCTCTTTTGCCATCACCATCGCCATCACCTTGGCCTTGTACTGGTTTCTGTATAGGACCGATACGGGCCAGGCCATCCGTGCAACGGCCCAGGACCGCGATGCTGCTCAGCTCATGGGGATCAATGTCAAACGTATGTCGATCATTGCCTTTGGAATGGGGGCTGCGCTTGCCGGCACGGCTGGAGCGCTCATATCGCCCACATACTACATCTTTCCGCACAGCATCGTCGGTGCCACCCTCGGGGGCGTGATTATCGGCATTGCAGAGTCTGTTGGCGGCGTCTACCTCGGCTCCGGCTGGAAAGATGTCATCGTATTCATCCTGTTCCTGCTGGTGCTTCTGTTCAAGCCATCCGGCTTGCTGGGAACCTCAAAAGACTGACGAGGGCTTATACAGTATGAGACCATTCATGCAAAACATGCGGGGAATGAGCACTCTTCCGGTCCTGCTGACCATAGTGGCGGTTGTCGCGCTCTTTCTGTTTCCGAATTTTGTGGAGAGCACCTACGCGCTTCACATCATGATACTAATATTTATCAGCGTCATCATGGGATTGGGCTGGAATATTCTTGGCGGATATACAGGCCAATATTCGGTGGGCCACGCGGCCTACTTCGGCGTGGGCGCCTATACCACGATAGTCCTGATGCAGTACCGGCATATCGCACCGTGGTATGGCGTCTGGGCGGGCATTGTGGTCGCTGTTGCGATCGCCCTGATCATCGGCTCCATTTGTTTCCGTTTGCGCGGTCCTTATTTCGTTCTGGCTTCCATCGCCGTGGCCGAAATCTTCCGCGTTTCGGCCCTGAATCTGAAGAAATTGACAAACGGTGCCGAAGGGATTCTGATCACCGATATTCCGCCGTTCAAGATCGGAGATATCGTCATCACCGATTTCATGTCCAAAGTGCCATTTTACTACATCGGGCTCGTAACCCTGCTCATTGCCATCATCGTAACGTGGATGCTGCAGAACTCCAAGCTGGGCTACTACTTTCAGGCAATCCGTGAGGACCAGGATGCCGCGCATTCGCTGGGTATCAACCTGACCGTCTATAAAAACGTGGCACTAGCCTTCTCCGTGGTTTTTACCTCTCTGGCCGGAAGCATCTATGGTCTCTACGTCGGGTTTATCGATCCCACCACGGTTCTGGCGCTGGATCTGTCGGTCCAGATCGTCATGATCTGCATCATCGGCGGAATCGGCACCATTTTCGGACCGGTGATCGGCGCTGTGGTGCTGGTGCCGTTTTCTGAAGCCCTGCGCAGCAACATGATTGCCCAGGCGTTGATCGACTCCGGGCTGGTCAATGAGAATTCGGGGTTCGGTTCCTTCCTGAAGGAACAATTATCCCATGCCCATGTGCTGATCTACGGCATCCTTCTGGTTGTTGTCATCCTGTTCATGCCGGACGGCATTCTGGGTTTCATACGAAAAAAGCTTTCGGCAAAACGACGAAAGGAGGCGATCTGATGGCTATTCTTGAGATCAAACACGTCAGCAAGTTCTTTGGCGGACTGGCAGCCAATTCCGACGTCTCCTTCGAGATGGTCCCCGGCATGATCATGGGGCTCATCGGCCCGAACGGGGCGGGAAAGACCACACTGTTCAACTGCATTACCGGTTACTATCCGCCTTCCCGCGGCGAGATCCTTTTCGACGGACATCGCATGAACGGGCTGCATCCCGATGCTGTGTGCAAGCTCGGCATGGCACGAACCTGGCAGAAGGTGCGCCCGCTTGCGAAAATGAGCGTGGTGGACAATGTCATGGTCGGCGCCCTGTGTCGCACGAATTCACTCAAAAAAGCGCGCGACATGGCCATGGAAAAGATCAAGGTCGTTGGCCTCGAAAACCGCGTAAAAGTCCTTGCCGGAAGTCTGCCCATCGGCGAGCGCAAGAAACTGGAAGTGGCTCGCGTTCTGGCCACGAAGCCCAAGCTGTTGCTGCTCGACGAGGTCATGGGGGGGCTCAATCCGGCCGAGAGCGAGGAAATTATCCAGTTAATCCTGGACATCAAGAATCTCGGGATCACCCAGATGGTCATCGAACACGACATGAAAGCGATCATGCGCATTTCCGACAGGATTGTGGTTCTGAATTCCGGCGAGAAACTGGCCGAAGGGAATCCCCAGGAAATCGTTTCCAACAAGGCCGTTGTTGACGCCTATCTCGGAGGAGAGTAATGCTTAAGATTGAGAACCTGAATTTCAGTTATGGTGACCTCAAGGTGTTATGGGATGTGAACGTCGAGGTGACGGAAGGTGAGATCGTTACGGTCGTTGGGGCAAACGGCGCCGGAAAATCGACGATCCTTAAGAATATTTCCCGCCTGGAGAAACCCGGAACCGGCAGCATCATTTTCAACGGCGTGGACTTAACGAAACTCGAAGCGCATGAAGTGGTTGAACTCGGTGTGGTCCAGGTCCCCGAGGGCAGAAAAATCTTTCCGCAAATGACGGTCACCGAGAATCTGAGGATGGGGTCTTATACCCGAAAAGCGCGCCTGAAACGCGATGCAAACATGGATCGGGTATTTACAATGCTCCCG
>JAPLJE010000697.1 GCA_026388755.1 Deltaproteobacteria bacterium
ATATTATGAAACACCTCGTGAGTACCGCCAGTTCCAATAACGGTGATGCTTCCATAATTCAAGATTCTTCCCATAATGCTTTGATCAACATTTACAGTTTCAATCTTGCTTAAATTCATCTCCAGCGTACGCCGGGCTATCAAACCCACCTTGATTATTACTCTTTTCGTCGTAATCGCAAACTCACTGGTGGCTTGTTGGATGAAAGGTGCTATCCAAAGCGTGAAAATTGCCTTCGGATGCAGATAAATGATCCAGTGTAGTTGCGCGGAATAGACCACAGTCTCACCCTTGATCAAATGTGAATCAACATACTTCCCCATTTTTAACGTCCTCTATTTTTTTCCATATCCCACGGTTTGTGAAAATAATATTTTCTGATCTTCCCGCAGTTTCATGGCCTTAGCCAGAGCTGGTTTGTCTATGGACGCCCGAAAAACAGTAGCCAATCCCTCTGATGCACAGAAAAGGTATACATTCTGGCCAATAAAGCCTGCATCGGTAAAAGATAAAGGCCGCTGGCCATGCTGACATATAAATCAATTTCCTGACAGTTCGATGCTGATAGATTATTATTGCTCGGACAGTATGTATGCATTATCCCAACGGTTCAGATGTATGGTCGGAATTATGCCTTTGAAGCAAGTCTGCAACCGAATTCGAACGCATTCAGGCAGTCATCTGGAAATACCTTCTCACGCCGTTCAGCCTTCTTTACCGGGTCCGCATACTCCATAACAACCTTTGAATAATCCGGGAACTGATATGTATCGTAACAGCAAAAAGTCTCAGCAGCACCTAAAATCATACGAAACGTTGCCTCAGTGGAGTTGAACATCGCTCCATAACCGCGTTCAGCACTATTTTCCTCGGTAACGTTCATGGTGTATATGATTCCCGTTCTGATCTTCCTTGGAAATGCAGACCGGGGCGGCTGAGCATATACGAGGGGAGCAAACAGAAGGCGTTCTATGAATGAACGCATCTCACCGGTCATTGTTCCAAAGTATACCGGTGATCCCAGGATAATCGCATCGGCTTCATCCTCGATCTTTTTGAGTAACGGGCTCAGACCATCTTTCACAGCACATCGTCCATTGTGCGGACCATCAATAGTTTTACATGCGAAACAACTTATACATCCCTTGTAGTCAAGATCGTACAGATGTACAAGCTCGGTGTCAGCCCCTTTTGAAGCAGCACCTAAGAGCGCATTCGTCAGCAGGGTCGCAGTATTCCATTTCTTTCTCGGGCTTCCGTTGATACCGATGATCGTCATATTTTACCTTCTCCTTTTGATTTAAGGACACTCAGCTTAACCTGCTGATACCCCTCTTTGAATTATTTCCGTTACTGGTACTGAGCGGTCCTTTTTAAGGGGATAGGAAGAAAAACCACGTCTACCCGATATAGCTTTCTGATGGTTTTCTTATTATCTCTTGTGGCCATTTACTCGCCACTTGCTCTTCCCCTTTGTAATAATCCGCTTTCGAATTGATCTCAAAAACCTCCTGAAAGGGGAGTATATTGATCTTCCCAGAATCAGGATATTCGCAAACGTCCATGCCGAAGTTAGCCCTGATGTCAAGATAAACGCAGGGAGCATCACTATGATTGTAAAGCTGGTGAGCGCCCAGTGGTCCTTCCTCAAAGAAAATAAGGTCACCCTGGGTAACTTTTTGGAAACCTTCCGGTGAACGAAGGGTCGCCTCACCGGAAAAAATAAAAAACAATTC
>JAPLJE010000771.1:0-2514 GCA_026388755.1 Deltaproteobacteria bacterium
CGCGCATCAGCCTCGGGGTCGGTCTTCTCAGACTCGGGCGTCTTGATCTCGTTGCGGAAGATCTTCATCGACTGGCCGACGCTCCGGGCGAGCGCCGGGAGCTTCGGTGCACCGAAGAGCAGCAGCACGATGAAAAACGTCATTTGTATCCAGCCCGCCCATCCCAGGCCGTAAAAGGAAACTGCCCAGGAAAAAATAAAGGCAGCTTCCACATCGAAGATGAGAAAGAAAACAGCCACCATGTAAAACGCCGCCGGTGAACGCAGCAGAGCCAGGCCGGTCGGGATGATGCCGCTCTCATAAGCCCGCTCTTTTTCCCTGCCGCCTTTTTTTTCGCCCAGCCAGGAGCAGCAGAACAACAGGATCGCCATCAGGGCAAACACCATCGCACCATAAGTTAACATGGCCAGAAGACCGGGCTCCCAGGGTGATAAGGTGGTTGCTGTAACTGCTGGTTGCATTCTCTTTTCCTGACTGTTTTGGGCGTTAATCATCCGGCCATGCCGACAGATAAATGACCTTCCAGGTATGTATTATGTTAAAAAAATCTTGTCAATACCTACATTGTTCAGCGCCGTTGACCGTTTGGATGAAATGGCCGGAATTCAGCACTGCCTTGAGGTTTTCCCTTGACCCCATGGGTTTCTTTCAATAGACTTGGGTCAGGAAAGCGACGTCTCAATAACGAAACATGTAATTTGACCGGCGCAAAGACGCTGAGTTGAGTGAATATGCGAATTGGATTCTTTGATTCGGGCATTGGCGGCTTGAGCGTTCTGTACGAAGCGCTTCGCCAGTTGCCGCGTGAGGATTATCTCTACTATGCGGACGATGCCAATGTTCCCTATGGCAATAAGTCCAAGGAAGAGATTCGGTGCTGCGTTTTTGAGGCTGTCGACTTTCTGGCCGGAATGGATATCAAGGCACTTGTTGTTGCCTGCAATACGGCAACCAGCGCCGCCATTCAGGATATTCGCCAAAAATACGGTTTTCCCATCATCGGCATGGAACCTGCGGTAAAGCCCGCGATAAAATCCGTTGACGGCAAGCGGGTACTGGTGTTTGCAACCCCTCTGACACTTCGCGAATCAAAATTCATCGGCCTTCTGAACCAGGTCGATATCCACAATGCGGTCGATTTTCTCCCCTTGCAGGAGCTGGTTATCTTTGCGGAAGCCTATCAGTTCGACCGGGTCGTCATTCTGTCATATCTGAAAGAGCGTTTGAAGGATTATGACCTGAACCGATACGGAGCCGTGGTTCTCGGATGCACCCATTTCGCATTTTTTAAAAACCATATTCGAGAAATATTTCCTAAAGACACGGTCATCGTCGACGGAAACAGGGGAACGGTTCAAAACCTGAAAAACATGCTGGCATCCATGGGGAAGATTCATGAAGGTCACGGTCAGGTGGAGTACTATCGATCCGGCAAGCGGGTTATGGAGGATTACACAATGGAACGGTATCTGCTTTTGCTGCGACAGATCGAAAATGGCAGCCATCATCATGAACGAACCCAAAAATCAGTTGATTCCAGATAATATTCGACAGAAAAAAAGTGGTCGGATAAAAATGAGCTAACCCGAGCGCTGAACTGTTTCTGCATCCAGCCACTTTGCCAGGTCTTTGAATCTGCATCCATAGGCGGCAATCTCATCCTCCTTTCCTTTCAGGAGGTGGCGGCTATGCCGGAGGGGGAGATCCTCCCCTTGCACATGAAGAGCCGACCCCTCCCCCAGTAAGACGTCCATACCAGTCAACGCGGTCAGTCCTTCGAGACGGAAGGCCACATTCACCACGTCACCGATGGCGGTGAAATCCCGTCGACTGTCCGAACCCATGTTGCCGACGAAGGCCTCACCGGTATTGATCGCCCCGCCGGTAGTGAGTCTCTGGCCAATCCCAGTCATTTTCATGCCCAATTCGTTGGTGAAACGGTCGATGGCAAGGGCGGTGGCAAGCGCCTGACGGACATTTCCGGCCACGTCACCGCCAATCCAGACCGCCATAACCGCATCTCCAAGAAATTTATCCACCATGCCGTCGTGGGTGCGGACGATGGCGCTCACCCTGGGCGACCATGCCTGCAGGAGTTTCGAGACGCGCCGGTCACCCACGGATTCGGCGAGACGGGTAAAGCCATGGATGTCGCTGACCAGGACGGTGACAAGCTTCTTCCGGGCATAGGATACGGTACGATCCGTGTCATTTTCCTCCCTTTCCGGACGTGCTTTTCTGGCGGGCGTTTCCTGATGAAAGACCATGATCGTCCTGCCTATGGCCAGTCGATTCCCGGAATGGAGCAGGGTAGGAGTGGTGATGCGCCTGTCGTTGACGAAAGTGCCGTTGGTGCTGCCGAGGTCTATGAGGTTCAGCCTCCCGGATTTATCTGCCTGGAGCATCGCGTGTTGCCGGGACACCCAATTGAATGGCAGGATGATATCGTTTTCCTCGCTGCGGCCGATATGGAAGGTGGTCTTGCCGTCCAGCGTCACAGATGAAAGCACCTCT
>JAPLJE010000771.1:2528-4521 GCA_026388755.1 Deltaproteobacteria bacterium
AGGATAGTGAGAATGGGGGGCTGAAAGGAGGTATCTGTCATGGAAAAATCTTCATCTAAATGTTTGGAGCAAGTCTCTTTGAATAAAGTTTTATGAAAATTAAACGTTGGGTATGTATTGTCAATACATTTCATGTAATACCGGGATATGTCAATGAAAATGAGACACACATTGGATTAAAATATGCTCTTGCAGGATCAGCATGACAAAAAAACGCTGCTGTTGGGTAGGGGGCGTTTTTTTTGATTTGACCAATGCATGAAGATTCCATAAGATCAAAAATTATTGAAAGCATTTCAGATGGCGTTTTCACGGCGGACCCGACATGACAAATGACGACATCCGGATACGGATCATACTGACAACAAGGGATATGCATGAGCTGGAGAATTTCTTTCGCTGTTGAGGCAATTCTGGATAAAGGCGGCGATTTTACGGGCATCACCCGCGAGGAGGCCATGGTCCTGCTCGCTCTGAATCTGGATTCCAGGGAAATTTATGCGCTGATGGAGACGGCCCATCGTATGTCCTGCCAGCAATTTAAGAAAAAGGGCGAAAACCATTTTCATATCGGCATCAACGTGGCGCCCTGTCCCTACAATTGTTCTTTTTGTTCCCTGACAGTTAAAGCGGGCATTTTTACGCATGCCATCGAGTTCAGCGAGGCGGACATCCTGAAGTGGGCTACGGATGCGGCTTCCCAGGGTGCGGATGCCCTGAACATCATGACCACGGGGACGTTTTCATTCGAACGTCTGCTTGCCGTTGGCCGCATGCTTAAAAAAACCGTATCCACGCCCCTGATCGCCAACACGCGGGATATTACCCACAAGGAAGGCGAGATGCTGATCGATGCCGGATTTGTGGGCGCTTATCACTCTGTCCGTCTTGCAGAGGGCAAGGACACGCCTTTTGATCGCGAAAAGCGCATCCGCACCATTACCGTCATCAAAGATGTCGGGCTGCACTGGATGAACTGCGTGGAGCCGGTCGGCCCCGAACACAGTCCGGAGGAAATCACGGACCTGATGTTTCTTGCCAGGAATTATGGCGCAACCTACAGCGGCGTCATGCGCCGGATCAACTTTCCCAGATCTCCCATGGCAGCCCATGGCATGATTACGGAACGCGAGATGGCCCGCATGGTTGCCGTCAGCCGCCTGGTGATGGGGAGCGTGCCCCGTGCCCACTGCACCCACGAGCCTCACTCAGCGTCGCTTTTGACTGGGGCCAATCTATTTTTTCCGGAGGTGGGGGCAAGTCCCCGAGATGGTGAGGCGAATACCGGAAAAGGCCGGGGAAAGGATATCCAGGCATGTCGCGGCATACAGATGGAGATGGGATGGAACCCGGATTTGCCGTCCAATTGCTTTGATGTAAAACCACACTTCACGCATAAATCTTCCAGAATAAAGGGGTCCCCGTGAAACGCTTTTTCATCCTGATACTGCTGATCCTTCCGGGATGGCCCGGAATTCTTCAGGCATTGGAATATCGTGTGGGTACCTGGAAAACGGCTCAGACCATTCAACCGTTTTTCTATGAGAAATATCTTCCGAAAGGCGATCGTCTATCCCTTTTTACCTTTACAAATCCGGCGGACCAAAAAACAGCCCTACTGGCCGCCAGTCTTGACATGTGCGGCACGACCCTGGCTCATGCCATTCAATCGGCGTCCATGGGCCAGCCCGTTGTCGTGGTGGCGGCGCTCTGCAACAAGGCATCGGCGCTGGTGGTGAAAAAAGACGGACCGGTGAGGACCGAGGCAGACCTCAAGGGGAAAAAAATCGGGTATGTGCCAGGCACCATGCATGAAATCCTCCTGCGGGAGATCTTGACCCGAAACGGGCTTTCCCCGGATAAAGACGTGACGCTCATCCGGGTGGATTTTTTCGATATGAATCTGGCACTGGCACGGGACGGCATCGACGCTTATTTGTCCGGCGAACCCTTTCCCAGCCAGGCAGTGGATCAGGGTCTGGGCCGGATCCTC
>JAPLJE010000514.1 GCA_026388755.1 Deltaproteobacteria bacterium
ACGGCAAAGGCTATGGCGCGGGAAACATCCGGAATTTTCTGAACATCAGCCATTAAGGCGGCGGCAATCGGATACAGGGTGTCGACAGGCAATGCCCGACCAATTTTTGGTCTTGTCAGGATCACGCGGGAACATGCGGGAAGCAGGTGCTCAAAGATGGCTTCATAAGGTTTATCCTCCAGAATACCAATAACAAGAGTAATTCTGCGGCCTTTGAGTTCCGTCTTCAAATATTTAGCCAGCTCTTTAGAGGCATTCAGATTGTGGGCTCCATCCAGAATAATCATCGGATGATCGGAAACCACTTCCAGGCGCCCTGGCCAGCGAGTATTGTTAAGACCGGCCTGAATATGCTTTAGAGAAATGGTCGTGTTGTTCCGGTTAAGAATCTCACAGGCAGCCAGAACCAGTGCTGCGTTCTCAACCTGATGATTCCCAGTCAGGCTGGTGGTAATGCCTCGCCACACATGATCCAGCCCATAATAGGAAAAAGTGTGACCGGCTTTTCTTCGAACCCTGAAATCCTTTTTCAGACGAAACAGCGGCGCAGATAGCTCTGCTGCCAGATTCTCCAAAACAGAAATGGCTGAAGGCTGTGAAACGGCCGTAACAACCGGGGTATTGCGCTTGATGATCCCACCTTTTTCTCCGGTAATTTCCGCAAGGGTCTTTCCCAGATACGCCTGATGCTCCAGGGAAACATTGGTAATGATCGAAATCACGGGCTGAAGGACATTGGTGGCATCCAGTCTTCCTCCCATTCCGGTTTCTACCACCGCCCAGTCCACCGCCTGTCTGCCAAATTCAAACAGGGCCATGGCCGTGGTATATTCAAAAAATGTTGGCTCCCGATCCCCGCCATGTACATCGGTCACCGCCCGGTAGGCGGAAACAACGTTTTCATCGGAAATCTGCTGATTGTTGACGCATATCCGTTCATTGAATCGCACCAAGTGTGGAGACGTGTAAAGCCCCACCTTGTAACCGGATGCTTTAAGAATCGAGGCGAGAAAAGATGCCACGGACCCTTTTCCGTTGGTTCCTGCCACATGAATGCTGGCATAACGGTACTGAGGGTTGCCGAGACCGGACAGAATCTGTTGAATGGTCGACAGGCCCAGTTTAATGCCGAATCGGCGAAGACCAAACATGGACTTCAGGCAATCAGAATAAGTTGTGGGAGGGTTTGGTTTCATAGACATAAAAAAGCCCGGCAAAAATGAATTTTGCCGGGCATGGGGATTATTCCTTGGGGTAAATGCTATCTTGAAGCCTTACTTCTGGAAGCAGCAATTCGCTGCCTTCTGATGGCTTCACGCTGTTTGCGCCGTTTGTGTTCGCTTGGTTTTTCATAACTTTTTTTAAGCTTGAGTCGCTTGAAAAGTCCATCATTCTGAATCTTTTTTTTCAAAATACGCATGGCCTTTTCCAGATCGTTATCAAAAACCTTGACCTGAATTTCCTTCACCTTTTTCGCCCCCTTCTTTACCACCCGATTTCCTGCATTCGATATCAGCGGTGGTTCATTTTTTTCATATACTTTTAAAGAATACCCAAAAAACAATTTTTTTTCAAGAAAATTCGAATATAAAATTATCGGAATTCTTGAAAATGCAGGGGGGCTGAAAATTCTGAGAACTTACAGCTTGGAAATCAGTTCGCTTGCCACTTCCTTAACGCTGGGTTTTCCATCCAGAGTGATGTAGCGAATGCCTTTCCCCGCAGCGGCCAGGTCCCTGAAATAATAGGCAGCTGCCAGTGTTCCGTCAGTGGTATTGTAATAAATGCCATGGCGTTTGCCGATGGCAGCTTCATCCTGATCATCGGCACGGGTTTTCAGTTCGCCGCCGCAAACCCGGCATTTGCCGTCTTTGGGCATAATGGCGTCAATATAAATGTTATTCGGATGATTGTTGTCCTTGACGCACAGTCTTCGCCCCATGATTCTGTTTTTGGCGGTTTCGCGATCAAGAAGGATTTCAATCACGATATCCAGAGCCAGTCCTGCGGCCTTGAGCGCCTCGTCCAGTTTGATGGCCTGATTCTTATTTCTCGGAAATCCATCCAGAAGCCATCCGTTCTTACAATCGGCCTGCTTCATGCGGTCGAGAATCATGGGAATGGTGATATCATCCGGAACCAGATCTCCTTTGTCGATATAGGCCTTGGCCTTGGCACCCAATTCAGTTCCTTTTCCGATATTCT
>JAPLJE010000421.1 GCA_026388755.1 Deltaproteobacteria bacterium
CATGGATGCAGGGGCGATACCGTCCCATGAGTAGACGCTCTCCGGCTCCAGATATGCATGTGTCCCCTGAAGGGACGAAGCCAGGTTATGAGAGTGCACCCACACACCTTGCCGGATATCCATCTTGGCAACGCCGATGGCGTGGCCGTACTTGATGACAGACTCGCCCTTTTTTATGCGGGCGACGGTGATCTTGTGACCGCCAGGAATCTTTTCCATAGCTGTAATCATGAATGCGCCCGCACCGGTGATTTCACAGATCTCCCCCGGTTGCACCCCCTCGACCGCCACCGCAACCGAGTCACGCGCATCCAGAAGCACGGCACGTTTTGTCATCATCAACCTCCGCCTTCATTGGCCCGGGCAGCTTCCGTAGCCTTCAAAAGCGCCTTTTCCATGCCCAGGTTGAAAATATCGGCAATCTGGGAAGCCAGAACATCCGCAAGTCCGCTGACTGTTTTAAGCGCATTGCCAAAGAGAACTGGATTATAAACAACTTCCAGCGCGCAGGCGTGCGGATCGGTCATCGCCATGCCGGAGACTGACTTGAAAAACGCCACCGCTGAAGGCTCATCTTGTATGTCGGTTGCCGTCACATAACGGCACGTCAGCGCTGCAAGAGAAAACGCGATAAGCGTCGGCACATCGGCTGTATTGGCATAATAGTCGAGGAGTGACGGCAGCAGGCGCGATTTCCATTTGGACACGGAATTTAGCGCAATGCTCAACAGGCGATGGTCCAGATAGGGGTTTGCAAACCGATCGAGCACCGTTGAAAAGTACTGCGATGATGCCTCGGGCGGCAGTGGCATGCAAGGCAGTACCTCGAGCCGGTTCATTGCAAGAATGGCGTTTCGGACAGGTTCGCTGGCCAAGCAGTCGAGCACGTTGCCAAGGCCCATACCGAGACCGCACAGGGTCATGAATGTGTGGTTTCCATTTAGCAGGCGCAGCTTGAGCATGCGGTACGGGGTGATATTGCCTGTCCATATCACATTGAGCCCCGCCCGTCTGAAAGGCAGCACGCTTTCCAGCGACTCCGGCCCCTTGATCGCCAGGAGATGATAGGGCTCGGCAACGACTAGGAGCCCATCGTCAAAACCCGTGTCCTTTTCGAGCGCCACACGTTCCTCCTGGCTGTACCCGCTTACGATGCGGTCAACCAGCGTATCCAGAAACCAGTTTGACGCGTCAATCCACCCTGTAAACACCGCATCGCCATACCAGCGCTGAGCATGCTTAAGGACGATCTCCTTAAGCACCACAGCGTTGTCCTCGATAAGCTCGCATGGCAGAATGACAAGGCCTCTGTCACGGGCACCATTAAATGTCTGGTACCGGCGCCGGAGAAACTGCGCGAGCTTGCCGGGAAATGATGACGCCGGTCGGTCAGCGGCTTTATCCGATTCCAGATCCACGATCCCCGATTCCGTCGTGTTAGAAACAATGCATAAAAGATCCGGGTTGTCGGCTTCTTTCAAAAATGCTTCGAACTCCTCGTGCGGCCGGATGATGCGTGCAATGGTATCGTTGGTTTCCCGCCTCACGAAGGGCTTTTTGTCCTCGATCCCCTTGAACACGATGGTGTACCGGTAGTTCTGATTTTGAAACGCAGGGGAAAGCTCCCCAGGCCGAGGTTTTATGATGCATGTCGAAGCACCGAACGCGGTTTTTTCATTCATGCGGGCAATCATCCAGTTCATGAAACCACGCAGGAAAACGCCTTCACCAAACTGTAGCACCCGAACGGGATTTTTATCGGACATGTTTCAACTCCTCTGTAGAAAATCTTCACGCAGG
>JAPLJE010000594.1 GCA_026388755.1 Deltaproteobacteria bacterium
AACATTTTACATGGAATTCTGCATCGGCTGCCACCGGGGAAAAAATGCCAATGTTGACTGCTGGCTGGCATGTCATAGTTGAAGGGAATATTGATGACATTCGACATGGCCTTTGAAACAGACCCGTATTTTACTTCCAAAGTCTATTGTTTGACTTCTGCTTTTTGGTTTGCAGTGGCAACTTCCGTGGGTATGTTGGCAGCAGGCTATCTGATTGCCCCGGATTTCATGGCCAATATCAGTTTTCTGGAGTTTGGACGCATCCGTCCCATTCATGTCAACCTGGTCCTGTTCGGATTTGTCACGCCGGGCCTGCTGGCAGCAGCGCATTATTTTGTGCCCAGACTCATGCGTACGCCACTTTACAGTCAAAAGCTTGGGCTCATCACGGCTGTGTTGTGGAATCTGGCTGTCGTCGCAGGCGTTGTCGGCCTGTCACTGGGGTATACCAAAGGCCGTGAATATGCCGAGTTTATCTGGCCGGTAAGTGTGCTGATCGTTATCGGTTTTGGATTGATCAGCCACAATCTCATCATGACCGTCCGGCAGCGCCAGGAACCGATTCTGTATGTCTCTGTCTGGTACGTCTGCGCTGCCGTTCTCATGACCGGCATCACCTATTTCATCGGGAATGTTGTCTGGGAACCTAAAACAGGTGCGCTTCCGGGCATCTCTGATGCGATTGTGCTCTGGTTTTACGGGCACAACATTTTCGGGCTTCTGCTCACCCCGCTGTCCATAGCGGTCGCCTACTATGTGGTCCCCAAGGTGACCCGAAATCCGCTATACAGCCACACGCTCAGTATTTTAGGTTTCTGGGGACTGCTGGTCGTCTATACGCATATCGGCACCCATCATCTGCTTCAAGTTCCGGTGCCCACCTGGTTGAAAGTGATTGCCATCGTCGACAGCATCGCCATGGTGATTCCGGTCATGGTGTTTCTGATCAATATCTGGTATACGGCCAGGGGTAAACTCGGCGAAATTCATGCCGATATCGCCGGCAAGTTCATCTTCACGGGTACGGTGATGTATTTTTTCGTCAGTATTCAAGGCTCCATGATGGCCCTTCCCATTGTCCAGCGGGTGACGCACTTTACCAACTGGGTTGTCGGGCATTCGCATATCGGGGTTCTGGGTTTTGCCGGCATGATTGCCCTGGGTGGTATGTATTACATCCTTCCCAGAATCACCGAAAAACCCCTCTACAGCCGTTTCCTGGCGGATCTGCAATACTGGCTGATATTGATCGGTGTGGTGGGATTTGCCATTGTCCTGACAATTGTCGGCCTCATTCAGGGCAATGCGTGGCTTAACGGGGAAACCGTTTACCGCGTGCTTCCGGAAATCCATATATATTATATTCTCCGCCTGGCTGTGGGTGTCTTTGTGGTCATTGGAGCTTACGTCGGGCTCTACAATATCCTTCGCACGCTTTATTTCAATCCGGGAGTCAGGCCATGAGTCAGGAAATGACGCCCCGGACGGTGATTCTGGGTTCCATGGCCATCCTGTTTGCCGTGGTCTTTGTGATGGTCTTCTGGCCTTATGCCACTCAGAACATGAATCCATCTGAAATATTTCGTGAGCGTACGCATGAGGAAAATGCCGGCCGGGCCATTTATATTGCAAACGGCTGCGTTTACTGCCACACCCAATCAATCCGTTCCATTGATTGGGACCAAGGGGCGGAGCGCATTGCCCAGGCCGGCGATTATGTTGCGGATCAGCCCATTCTGCTGGGTTCCGAGAGAACGGGAGTGGATCTGTCCCAGGAAGGCGGCGAGCACCCGGATGACTGGCATATGGTTCATTTTACCAATCCACGGTACACGCGCCCCAATTCCATTATGCCGCGGTTCGAATATCTTGGAAAGGATGACATCAGCCGTCTGACGCGCTACGTGCAAAGTCTGGGCGGCAAGTCTGCAGACCATCGCACAGCCCGTCAGGACTTTTGGAAAGCGCAGCTTACAACTGCATATGAATTTGGTCCCGTACAAAACGTCAAGTGGCTTTCCGACCATATTCCCGAAGGCTGGCGCGTCATTCCCAATCCCTATCCCACATCGGATGCGGGGCTTGCCCGGGGACGCAAGATTTACCAGGATTTTTGTCTGGGATGTCACAGTCCCATCGGCGATGGGATGGGCCCGGCTCAGCCCTATCTCTATCCGCCGCCCTTGAACTTTACCATTCTTAAAGGCCGCGAAATTTCCGGAGGGATTCTTTATTACCAGATAATGAACGGGATCACGGGATCTGCCATGCCCTATTTCAAAAGGGATCTGGAATCTGAAAAAATCTGGGATGTGGGCAATTTCGTGGCAGTATATTTTATCAACCAAAGCGACGCCAATACCGAGCCGCGAGGCATTGACGCCGCTTACGAACCATGATGGCTTCGTAGAAAGTCCAATATCTGCGTTGCGCTTCATCCTTCGTCATTGCGACGTACCCAAAAGTATGTCTCATTCCTCAGGATTTGCGCGTCTTGATTTTGAACTTTCCTCTTTGCCATCTCAGTTTTGATTTATTACGAGACTATCATAATATGTACTTTCCGTTTCTAATCACTTATATGTTGATTGGCTTTGGCATCAGCAGTCTGGTGTTTTTCTGGGCACTGAAAAATGGGCAATTCAGCGATCAGAAGCGGGCGGCTTTTCTTCCGCTTCAGCATGATACAGAAAGCCCGCCGGTCCGGATCAGTCGAATCAACCGCTTTGAGGCGTTTATTCTACTTGCAATGGCCTGTCTGGGGCTCCTGATCAGCGCATCCGTACTGGCGCTTGCCCTGCTGCGGGCCAGGTAATACAGACGAAAAACAGGAATTTTTA
>JAPLJE010000574.1 GCA_026388755.1 Deltaproteobacteria bacterium
AAGGGGATGTTGGCCATGTGATTGTGACGGCGCCTATCGCTCATTACGGGTTGAGGCCCCCGGATGATACTTTCTTCTTTATGGTGTTGTATCAAAAAACATTGACTTCTGGAGCGTTAAATCGGATATAATGGAACTGGATGAATTTCTCCGACATTTTCCAGTCGAGGTCAACTGGCGGTTTCCTCGAAAGTTGAGATTTATTGGGGTGAATAAAAAAGTTACAGGTTAAAATTTGTGGGTAACTTTATGGGTAACTTCTTGGATGCAAAATAAATATAGTTAATTTTCAATAAGATATATCATGGTTTGATGGACGCCGCCTACACCATTTAATTATTATTATTTCAATATGTTAATCATTTTATATTCGGACGGTAAATTTCACGCTCCATTTTTTAGCTTTTTAGCGCTTATTTTCTTTCCGAAGGTGATTCAGCTCTGCCAGCATGACCGTTCCACCTTGTGAACCCGGGGCGTCTTCTCCGGCTCCTTCAATCTGACGCTTCCATCGCTCCAACATGTTTCCATAGACTCCGAGATTCCGAGTCGCCTCGATAATCTGATATCCCTGTTCAGCGATCAGATGAACCGCTTCTTCTTTGAATTCCTGTGTGTATTTCCTTTTCTTCTTTTTCATTGAACACCTCCTCGCGGATTATAATTCCACTCTTAAGAAAGTGTCCACTAATACCCAACCACCTCATACGCTGCCGGGTGGTTGTAACAGGGCCTCCTTAATCGCTTGGCCGAATTGCTCGATAGAATAGGGCTTGCGCACGTAGGCGCTGACCCCAAGCTGCTTGACGGCGGTGACGTCATCGGTTTCGGCGAAGCCACTGGCGATGATGGCTTTCTGATGCGGCCGAATTTTTTGCAGCGCCTTGAAGGTTTCCAGACCGTTCATGCCCGGTTCCATGATCATGTCGATAACCAGCAGATCCACAGCACGGCCCTGGAGATAAGACAGGGCTTCTTCACCACTGGCGACAGCGGCCGCGGTATAGCCCAGTTTCCTAAGAATCCCGCAGGCGATCATGCGCTGATCCTCCACATCGTCCACCACCAAAATCGACTGCCCCTGGCCCTGGAAAGCATCAAAGCTCGGTGAGGAGACTCGCTCCGGCAATGCCTGGCGAGAGGCTGGGAAGAATAGGCGAAATGTGGTGCCCGCACCCAAGGTGCTCTTGACATCGATAAAGCCTTTGTGGTCTTTGACCACTCCCCATACCACGGTCATGCCCAGTCCGGTGCCGCTGCCGCCAAGGACTTTCTTGGTGAAAAAGGGCTCAAAGATTCTTTCCGTGTCCTCGGGGGAGATGCCCATACCCGAATCGGTGATCGACAACAGGACGTACTCGTCCTCGGCGATGTTCTCGAACCCGCTCATTTTACTGTCGATGTACTCATTCCGGGTAGACAAAGTCACTACGCCTCCTTCAGGCATGGCCATAATGGACTTGGCCAATTGGGTGCGCACACCCACGATGTTCATCAGTTCGGTTTGGCAGCTGACGTCCAGCCGACAGCCGGAGTGTTGCTGCCGGAGTGCTGTATATTCTGGGCTGCCAACGTAATCGCTAACAATGGTGTTCAGGTTAACGATTTCCGTGGTCACCACCGACCGCCGAGCCAGGTGGAGCAAGTCCTGAACGATGGCGGCAGCCTTTTCACCTGACTTCTTGATTATAGTCAATGGTTTTCGCAGAGGGTTTGTTTCGGGCAAATCCAGCAGCAGCAGCTCAGGGTAACTCACAATACCCGAGAGAATGTTGTTGAGGTCATGCGCTACTCCACCAGCCAGTAACCCCAGAGCTTCCATTTTCTGGGCACGGTGGAGTTTGGCTTCGGCCTCCATACGTTCTTTCTCTATCATTTTTAACTGTGTGACGTCGGTTGCGATCTGGAGAAATACCCTACGGCCATCCACCCACGTGATGACCCGGTCATAGTTAATGTACCAGCGCTGAGTTGATGGGTTTTGGGTCTCCCAGACTTGGACACCTGTGGCATTGCCGTTTTCATCCAGCAGGCGCCCCATGGTGTCGTGAGGGACGGGTCCCAATGCACCGCTAAAAACTTCCCAGCATCGGGAGTCGGTGACCTCGCCGCCGAAGGCTTCCCTCATATACCGATTCATAAAGAGGACCTCATGGGTCTTGAGATCGGCCACGTAGATGGTAGCATCGATGCTGTCCAGCACCGTCAGGAAAGTATTGTGTGTTTCTTTAAGGGATTTTTCAGCCGCATGGCGTTCCTGGATCTCTTGATGTAGCTCTTCGTTGGCTCTACTGAGTTCGGCGGTTCGCTCTACTACCCTCCGCTCTGAATCACTATGTGCGACCCGCAGATCATTTTCAGCCTGAAGCAGCCGCAAGGCCTGCTGTTCCAGCTCTTTGTTTTTGCAGTGCAACGCCTCCTGGCCTTTTTTTCTCAAACTGGCGGTGTACTAGGCGATTACTGCTAGCAACATCTGCAGGCTGATGACAGTGAACAGTATCGCCAGCCGCTGGCTCCACATAAGGTCATAATGGGGGTTGATTCGAAACCAGGGGATTAGACCACCGCCTTCCAGCAGAACCATAGCAGCATAGAACACCGCACAGGCACCGGCAATCAGGAACGTCTTCCGGTGATTGTCAATGGCACCAACATAGGCGATTAAGACGGCATAGATAGTAGTAAGATAGGATGCTTCAATACCTCCCAGAAAGTATATCACCGCCGTGTAACCCACGATTTCAAGCAGATTGATGGCGGTGGAAATCATTGATAAGTATAGTGGATGCCGGATGCGCTTGAGAACCCAAAGTGCGGGAGGGTTCATGGTAATGAGGCAGAGGTCGGTGATGCTCACGCCGATAAAATTTGGTTGGCCGATGACATCGACGCAGTAGGCTAACAAGGCAACCAACCACATGAAAAAGCAGGCTCCCGCTCTCACCCAGGCTCCCTGGTAATGCTTACGATATAGCTGCTGATAGTATGCCCCAGGTGGGGAGTCTATCGTGGAGGATGCTGTCTTGATCATCCAGTAATCCTTGAAAATGTCTTTTCGGCTCAACCCACATGCAGCCAGATCTTTGGAACCCGAAAAATCCTATGTCAACACAATTCGTTTAAATCTTACCTCATAGGCGCCGACTTTGCCAGTGAAAAGATCCTATCCGGCAGGTTCGAGATCCTGCTGAACAAACTATATGACCAGAAGGAGGTGGTTCCCAAATGAGGGAACCGGGTTTATCAAACACAAGATAATATTATTGTTGACATAAACTGCTGCAATTCATAGAGGGATAATGTAATTAATCTTCTCATTTAAAACATAACAACGGCGTTAAAAGCGACGATAAAAGGCCTCCACTCTATGCTTCATTCTTGTTTCGGCCACATCGCAGATTCATCCGATTTTGATTTTTGACCTTTATGAGGAAGCCATAATAGGATTGATTATGAGAAAAATCATATTAATCAATGTATTTTCGATTATTATTTCTTTTATCTTTTTTTTGGCAGTTGGTGAAGCGGCATTTGACCTGAAAGACTTCTACGAAAAGAACCGGGATAATTATGGTGACGTCCCACTTGAGACGGTAGCAAGGGACGTTTTCGATAATACGGGGATGGGTCAGGATTATGATTATAACGACTGGAAGACAAGAAGCGGGTTTGATCCAATCATCGAAGAAGATAACCGTCAGCGCGCAGCTGCAAAAAGCCAGGATCAAGGCAATATAATAAACATGGTTGCAAGCCATATTTGGGGCAATTTATCTTTAAATGAAGCTTTAATATTTATTATTACAGGATCCATCGGCCTGGCTCCACCTTTGGTTATTCGTTACGCAATTATGAAGCGTCCTATCACAATGTGGCCTGCTATCGGAACATGCTTCTTATTCTTTATGATCAATTGCGTTTTGTTTACAGCAATTGACAGTCAAAACAAAAAAAGCGGAGCTTTCGTATTAATAGCTTTAGCGTCCTACTGGATATTACGGCGGGGAACTGCGACAAAAGTAATAAACGTATCGGCGCAAAGATCAGGATCTTCTGCCTCCTTCGTGGCTAACTCCACCAACTCTGAGCGACACATTGCCATTCAGCATATTGCCAAAGGGGCACCGGCTTCCTCACCTGACAGAAAACTGAACAATGTATCACCCGCCGGTCGATTGGATGTGGCGGTGGACGAAGAACGAATTTATGCAGCAATCGCCACGGAGTTAGAAACAGGTGCCACGGACAAAGGGTTGTGGACACGCTTGTTCGCTGAGTGCAGTGGTGATGAAAAGCAAATGAAAGTACTTTATATAAAGCAGCGCGCCGAACGACTTATA
This sequence comes from Deltaproteobacteria bacterium, assembly GCA_026388755.1. Taxonomy (GTDB): domain Bacteria; phylum Desulfobacterota; class Desulfobacteria; order Desulfobacterales; family Desulfatirhabdiaceae; genus RAAP-1. The sequence goes on from JAPLJE010000574.1 coordinate 4,341, forward strand.
TCTGCCAAACGAATTGCAGTTTTAAAAGTCGCAACTGAAAAAGCAACTGCTGAACGGCTTATATTTGCCAAACGAATTGCAGTTGAAAAAGCCGCAACTGAAAAAGCCGAGGCCGATCTTATCGCTGCTGAAAAGGTTAAGGTTTATCCTGCATACTGTCCGGGCTGTCAAAAACGAGATGTTTATCGTGATGTCTATGACGAAATGTTCTGCCCTAATTGTAAGAACTATGTAAAATACCTATTATAGAT
>JAPLJE010000325.1 GCA_026388755.1 Deltaproteobacteria bacterium
AATCCCTTGAACCGCAAAGAATACTATAATCCCAAGCTCTGTGCTTTTGTCAGAAAAGACCGGGTCTGCCTGACGAAAAAAAAGCCTAAGTCCAAAACCAAGGAAGACTCCAGAGAAGATTCCACGGAAGAAAGAGACGAACAGCTATGAATTTATGCATGTCCGGCCGCCGCAGACAACAGCAGCGGGTCAATTCCCATTTTCTTTAAGGCAGCGCCCCACCGATCTTCGTTATTGATGTCAAAAACAATCGCCTCCCACACCGCACTGGTCAACCAGACATTTTCCTTGATTTCAGCATCCAGCTGACCCGGCCCCCAGCCCGCACAGCCCAGCGAGAGGATATACGATTTCGGTCCCCTGTCTTGAGCAATCTCCAGCAGGATATCCATCGTATTACTCATGGCCAGGGACGGTGTGACCATCAAACAGCCTTTCCAGCCAAACGGCTTTCCATGCAGAACGAAAATTTCACCGGGAAGAACCGGACCTCCGGAATGGATCGGCTGGGGCGCCTTATTGGGGGCGGCTTCAATTTGAAGTTCGTCGAAAATATCCTTTTCCATCAGAAAGGGATGGGGGCGGTTGACAACGATGCCGACAGCGCCCTGCGGCGTATGTTCGCAGATGCACACAACGGTCTGGAAAAAATTCGGATCCGTCAGGTTCGGCATGGCAATCAGAAACTGCCCTTTCAATGAAGAAGAATCTTCTCTGTCCATATAATGATGTATGATTCCCTCCTTAGGAAAAAGGGCAATGGGGAATTTTTACTTGTTGCCGATATCGTTCAGCAGAAGGGTAATCGGCCGGTCGTCATCCACATTTCCGGTAAAATGAACCGGCTCGGGTATTCGGTAATCGTCATCTCCCGGAGTTGCGGCAAGCCATTTTTCCCGAAGGGCCTTGGCTACGAGAAACGCAGGCGAACGTACATCGACCAGGCTTTTTTCAAGGACCAGCGCCAGCCTGCCGTTTCGTTCTTCAAGATGCATCAGCGGTGCAATGGGAAGGCCGATAGGCTCCCAATCGGTAAATTTCTTCTCCAGGTTTCGGATGGCCGCCATCTGCCCGGTGGCGCCATTGGCAATCAGGCTGAAGACCGTCCATCCCAGGTTATAGGTATACACGCAATCAAATTCCGTGGGAATGCTTCCCCTGCCGTCATATCCATAAAAATGTGTCTGGGTCTTGAACTGGGGAACGGATTTGTTATAAATTTTTTCAATTCCGGGTGGAATCTTCTGCTCTTCTTCCATAAGATTGGCTCTGATCAGTGCCTGCTTCAGGGTTCTAAGGGACATGATGCTCTTTTTGACCAGAAGATGCGTGGAATCGTCATAGTTCTTGAACAGTACCGGGCCGAAAATATCTGGATCCATGCCGGCGGCGACAAGCGTTCTGCGGTAATACTCACACTCGATCCCCATTTTATAGATGCCTTCTTCCTTGAGTATGTTGAGATAGTCCTTCACCAGCCCCATGACCACCTTGTCGGTTTCAACCAGGGAAAACTGGAAATTGCCGTGACTGTCCCGCTCAAGAAGCAGCCCTTCCTGAAAAAAATCCGGGATATCGTTGAACAGATCGTCATCACGGGTGTTCCATACCGAAAGGTTGCCTTTCCCCCGGCGTGCCGCCAGCCGCCGCAGGTAGTCTCTTTTATCCTCGAGAGCGGGATAATCCGAATGAAAATCGGTATCATGGGTGCGGTTGTATTCACCGATAATGGTGTTCAGCTTGACAATAAACACCTGAATTTCATTGATGAATTCCAGCACGCCTTCCGGAATGACCATCACCCCGCAATTTTTCCCTACCGCTGCCCGGCGGACAATGGCATCACAAACCACCCGGGACAGGTGGCGAAGGGTGATGCCATATGCCGTATAATCGACGGTGCCGGCGGCTTCGGCGGCTTCGATCCGTTTATGGTCGACGAAGTCCGCCACATCCTCTCCGATCAGCGTGATGTTGGCATGGGTCTGAAGGGCCACTTCCAGGGCCAGATGGCTGGCCGTCCTTCCCATGACCTTGCAGATGTGCCAGTACTTCATGTCCGAACTGCAATCCGTGCATAAATTACTGACTTCCTGGGCAAAGGCCCTGGCTGCGGAATGGAATCCGAACGACACGGCGCAAAGGACTTTGCCGGTTGCGTCCCGCACCTGGACGTCGCCATCGATGGTCTTGGGAACCCCGATGACCTGAATACCGTCATTGTAGAATTCCTGAGCCATAAAAGCTGCATTGGTGTTGGAGTCGTCTCCGCCGACGATGATCAGGGCATTCAGGCCCAGGTTTTTGCAGGTTTCCCGGGAAAGGGACATTTTTTTGGGCGTGTCGATCTTGGCGCGACCGGTTTTGATCATCCCGAATCCTCCCAGATTCAGATACTGCTGGATCCGTAC
>JAPLJE010000197.1 GCA_026388755.1 Deltaproteobacteria bacterium
AAAATCTTTCCGGACAGCCCAGAGGGCAAACACGAAGGGAAGGCCGGTCATGTTCCACCACTGGGTTCCCAGATCATAGATATTCGGAAAGACCTGTCCCCATTGCTGTGACAGGGCCGAATCCCCAATAACCAGCGCCGCATCAATCTCTTCGGGCAGCTGTGACGGACTCTTGACCTTGCCCACGACAAACTCCGGCCGGACGCCTTTAAGGCTGAAGATCAGCCTGCACAGGTCTCTGGCGCTGGAGGATTCATCCGTAATCAGAATGCGTCTGCCGGTCAATGCCTCCAGGCTGTAACGGCTCACGAGAAGGACGCTGAGGACCCGTTTGTGACAGGCAATGGCCAGATCCGGCAGGATCAGCCACTCACGAGAGTTTCTGGCATAAGCCGCTGATGAGACCGGACTGATATCCAGACGGCCGTCGATCATCATAAGGTTCAGGGTGTTCGGAGGGCCGCTGATCAGTTGTATCCCTTGGCTGATAGCTTGCGTGGCAAGCCCGTTGTCGATTCCGTAATGGACTGGCGCCACATTCATATAATCGATGCGGCCAAGGGCTACGGGGTGCTGAAATGTCGAAGTGTTCATTTAATAATCGTCTTTGGGTTTGGCTGAAAAGGCATGGTGTCCGTATTGCTGAAATTGACCAGCGCTTCCAAGACTTCAGAAGCCTTTGTTGCCTGAATGTCAAGGTAAGCAAGCCTGGCCTGTTTGCCCGGAACCAGCGTTCCCATCCGGTCATCCAGTCCGAGCGCTGCGGCGCCGCCAAGGGTTGCCATATCAAAAATACGCTCCGGCGCCGCCATGGGAAAGCTTTTGGAGACAAATGCCATTTCATCGAGCATGCTAAGGCTGCTCACGCTGGCCAGGCTATCCGTTCCCAGACAGAGCTTGAGGCCAGCCTGGATCATTCCGTCAAGATTCGGAAGCCTTCCATGAAGCGCATGGTTGCTCCGCGGGCAGAGGCAGACATGTGCTCCGGATTCATGGATAATGTTCAGGTCTGTCTGATCCGTTTGAAGCATATGCACCAGAATTGTCTGGTTATCCAGGATGCCGATGGCGTGCAGGTGCCTGACCGGGCTTTCCACTGGAAGTCCCCAAGATTTCGGATCGATTCCCCGGGACAGCAGAAAGTCCTTCCAGGGACCTTGTGCCGTTGTTAAAAACGACATTTCTTCATCTGATTCCGCCAGATGAATGGAAAACGGTGCGTTCCGCTCGCGTGTCCGGTTTTTGATTTTCACCAGGACTTCCGGCGATGTGGTATGGGGGGCATGGCCGGATAGGGATATTTGCAAGTCACTGGATCGACTTTCCCATTTTTCCGTGTTTGAAACATGATCGCCCAGGGATTCCCGGAACCACACCCCTGCCAGGCCCGATTTCCGGACAGGCTCCAGGGTGAGCCCCAGGCTCGATATCTCTCCCACTGCGCCGCATCTGGATGCAAGCATTTCCCGAATCCCGATTTCCGAGGCTTCCCGCAGTGTATCGTGGTCCAGAAGCGCCCTCTTTTCAATCAAGTCCTTGACCCAGAAACCAAAACCTTTGTGGGTTATGATGCGGTCTTTGAGCGCGCAAAGCTCAAGATGAGCATGGGCATTGACCAGGGCCGGGAAAATAACGCCTTTCCCGTAATCCTTGACCTCATCGCCGCCCGCGGGGGTTCCTTGCCCTATTTCCTGAATGCTTCCATCTTCAACCCGCACATATCCGTTCGGATAAATCGTCCACGGATCAACGATCACCCAACCGGCCCTGTGGATTATGGGCTCATGGTAGTCATCCTGCATTCTGTTCACTGTCATCGGCCCTCTGGCATCTGTCATCTGTTTCTGCCATCCGGTGTTCTGCCAGGGAATTGTAAAAACAGTCCCGCTGAACCGCCCGGTATCCGGCGCCCGCGATCATTCTGACCATATCCGCAAGGGACAACTTGAAATCCACGCCCGCGGCCGCCACCACATTTTCTTCAATCATCGTGCTTCCCAGATCATTGGCGCCAAAAGCCAGGGATAGCTGAGCGATTTTTTCCCCCTGGGTGACCCAGGATGCCTGAATATTGGGGACATTGTCCAGCACCAGCCTGGAGACGGCCAGAACCCGCAGATAGTGAACGGGTGTTGCTGCGACCACGGGAAGATTCGTGTTGCCAGGCTGAAATGTCCAAGGAATAAACGCGGTAAACCCATGGGTCCGATCCTGCAAATCGCGGATCTTCATCAAGTGCAGGATAATGTGTTCAGGGGTTTCGACATGACCGAACATCATGGTGGCCGTGGTTTTGACGCCAAGCTGATGTGCCTGCTCCATGACGTTCAGCCAGGTATCTGCCGTGCATTTGTTCGGGGATATCCGCTGCCGGATATCATCCGCCAGAATTTCGGCGCCCCCGCCGGGAATGGTATCCAGTCCAGCCTCCAACAGGGAACGCAATGTCTTTTCAAGGGTCAATCCGCAGTTTTGGGCGATAAACGCGATTTCCGGCGGAGAAAACCCGTGGATGTGTATATTAAAATTTGATTTGATAAAACGCAAAAGATCCAGATAGTAATCCAGCCCGAGAAGCGGATTGAGTCCGCCCTGAAGCAGAATCTGGGTTCCCCCCAGGTCAAGGGTTTCCTGAATTTTATGACGGAGCGCATCTTTTGTGATGACATCGGCTTCGGGGTGTTCCGGCGGGCGGTAATAAGCGCAGAATTTACATCCGCAGATACATCCATTGGTGTAATTGATGTTTCGGT
>JAPLJE010000021.1 GCA_026388755.1 Deltaproteobacteria bacterium
AATGGCAATGCTTAATAATAATGCATGCGCCGCAAACGACAGGACCATACACTGCCAGTCCTTTGTCGAATCGACAGGCGCATCCGCATCATCATAAGAATAGAAAGGTTTTAAAAACAGTTGCATTTTTCAAAACAACCTCTAAGAAATATCTTTCAGGTTCCTTTCCCACAGCCACAACCAGCTTGTTATCTAACGATTTCAATCCCGAAGGATTTCTGTGTTTAGAAAAAACAGTCAGCATCGGATGCTGTTATCCTGAAAACTGTGACATGCCTGAATGAAATTCATGACATATCACTCGTTTTTCTCAAACAGGATTTTGTGATCAACCAGGTTCATCAGCATGATTCTGCCTCTGATAACTTTCTGTTCCCCGAAAATGCTGACCAGTCTGTACCGACTGTGATTCTCTTCCGGTTCCACAACATCAACAGATTCCATCACAAGTTCTTCCCGCCCGTCTTTTACAATATACGCATTGGCTTCACACATGGCCCAAAACCTCCCGAAGTTCATCTTCCACAAGAAATTTGATCATATGGGGCAGCGGTTCTTTATACACACCGGCAATAACAACATGTTCGCGATTGAGTGGCAGCAGAACCTTCAACGCCGACGCCGACATCACCGCCTGCGCTATCAATGGCGTCACCTCGCCCATCATGGCATTTGCCCATGTAATGGCGATCGGCCCGATAATCACATCGGCCTCGGCAACTGTCCGGACAATCGCATTTTCTCCCGAAGCGCCCCGTTCTGCTCCGGCTTTCATCATCTGTGATGCGGCAATGGCATTGGTTCCCGCCGCCACTATCTCAACAGATTCCCTGTAAATCTCTCTAAGATATTTGATAAGAGAGACGCCGATGCCGCCTCCCTGCCCGTCTATCACGCAAATCCGCTTTCGCAAATCGTATCTCCCGTTTAACGCTATGATAATCTTGCAGGCAGGGGGCGGAATACCGCTTCCATGCGCTGACCACCTTTCTCATCAGTGCTTGTGCTGATGCGTTTCGGAGCCATGATCCGGATGGTTATGATTGTGCGGGCCATGGTTGTCTTTATGCTCATGGTCGCCCGCGGCATCATCATGCGAATGGGCATGCCCATGTTCATGGTTGTGCTTATCTACGTCATGTTCATGTGTGTGTTCATGGGCATGAGGGTGCTCATGCGAGTGCAGATGTTTATGGTCTTTGCTTTCTGTCATGGTATCCTTCCTTTCGATCAATAAAATCAGTGTGAATTGTACCGTGTCTTATTTACTACTTTGCTTCTTTAAGCTCTTTAAGTATCATTTCCATCCATATCCTCCAGAAGTTCTTCCAAAGACGGATTCATTACAATCTCGGAAGTCATGATTCTTATTTTATCCCGCTCTACCTTAACATTTATGAGCCTTTCCTTAAGTGTGATGCCTTCGCTGTCAGAGATCAGAACCGACTTTTTGATTTCGCTTCTGATGACTCCACAGGATTTAAAATAATTTCAGAAAGAGAATTCCACACGGACCATCCCGGCAAAAACACCGTCGTTATGGCTGTTACCCAAAGGGTGTAATAAAATCTATCACCCAGAACAATTTCTGGATGATATTTTGCTCCGCCGGAGCGGGCTCTCAACAAAAAAAAGGCCAGACAATGCCTATAAAAGCAATGTTCTGGCCTTCTTAACCGGATTATAAATATGTAGGTACTATTTTCCTTTTTGGATCAAGGGCTTCTTGCCCTTTAACTTATACTTTCATACATAAACAGCCTTTCTGTGTCAACTTTTTTCTGCCAAAGAGCTTCCCTATATGAGAAAATCACTTTTGGAAAGAATCATTGCATAAGATTCAAGGCATAAGCGCGGTTTCAATGTCATTGACTTAAAGTCTATAAAAATGGCTCCTCGCTGTTTCGTGTGGCAAACCCTTACGAAAATCCGATCTCAAGGATATGTTATCCTATTCGTAACATTTGACGACCTTGAAATACTCAACAATACCTATCGTATTCGAAAGTCGATCGCTTTCATTTTGATAGACACCATTTATGGTATTATACAATTAAAATACACAATTAAAACGGTAGTGGCTTTCTTCCCATGGGATGCCTCCAAAGCGTCAATTCGTTTGACAGGCATGGCAACTTTATCGTAGGGTTTCTTTGGTTGAATGGGTGTCAAGAGAATTAAAGATACCATTAGTATCCTTAAGGATTGGCGGACTCAAGGATATATGCAAGTAATGTTGAGTTTTAAGATGCGGTTTTGCTCCACTTGTTGATCATTGTACCCAAAATATAGTTTGTTCCAATATTTTGCCCACTCTAAACAGCGAGGAACCATTATTTATTTCATGGCTGATACAGAAGGTTAATTTGAGGAGTTACACTTTTATGCCGCCTTTTACACTCACATATCCATAATGCCAGATGGCGACTGGCGCCGGTGGAGAAGCTCGGCCATGATCTTCATTGGGCGGTCGATGTGAGTAAAGAAAGCCAGGAATCCTTTGCAGAGAACGTTTAGGCCCGGTTCTCCTTCCGAGCTTTTACAGACGCGGTCTTTCGGGCAGCCGCCATTGCATGCAAAAAGCACTGTACACTCGCGGCAGCAGCGCGGCAGGATGAGGCGTTTATCCAATCCGAATGCCCGCTGTCGAGGTGAGGTGACAATTTCCGCCAGATGTGTCGCTGCAATGTTGCCAATCAAGTGGTCGGGATCGACAAAATGGTCGCAGGAGAATACATCGCCGTTGTGCTCAAGGGCGGGAGCGTTTCCGCAGGTTTCGGCGAATACGCATAGAGTGGAGGGATGGCCAAACCAGATACCGAGCGCAACATCAAAGATTTGGACAAACACGCTGCCCACGTCGTGGCGCACCCATTCATCAAAGACTGCAATGAGGAAATCACCGTACTGCGAACCCGTGATGGAGCGGCTTGTCGCGCCGCCCGCGCAAACATTGTGCTCCACAATTGGAATAAACTGAATAAAGCGGGCATGGATTGCGTCACGCAGGAAACGGTAAACCACCGACCCACGGT
>JAPLJE010000059.1:0-2324 GCA_026388755.1 Deltaproteobacteria bacterium
CTGGTATGCCGTCGGCCACCCTCGCCTGGTAAAGGAACCGGCCCTGAGCACCGATCATAAACTGCAGAGCGTGTCCTACGCCCCGTTTGAAAAAGATCAATCGCCGCTGGAAAACGGTCTGAAGGCACTGACCGTTTCTGATCAACGGATAGATGAGGACCTGGCCATTCTCTCTCGCCGATTTGACTGTATCCGTACCTATTCGGTCGCAGGATTGGAAGCCGTACCGGTTTTTGCCGAAAAATACGGATTGAAGGTCTTGCTGGGCGCATGGGTTAGCGGTGACCCCGTTCTCACCCAGAAGGAAGTGACAAAAGTCATTGAACTCGCCAGACGCTTCCCGTCCACCGTGCGGGGAATCGTGGTGGGAAACGAAGCCCTGCTGCGCCGCGAAGTCACCGGACCCCAGCTTGTCGAATATATCCGTCAGGTTAAGTCCGCCCTGCCTGAGATGCCGGTCACCTATGCTGATGTCTGGGAGTTCTGGCTTAAACACCCGGATGTGGCGCCAGCCACTGATTTTGTGATGATTCACATTCTGCCCTACTGGGAAGATGATCCGGTTTCCATTGATCAGTCCATGGCCCATGTCCGGAAAATCCGCGAAGAGCTTGCCCGGAAAATTCCGGGCAGAGAAATTGTCATCGGAGAAACCGGATGGCCTTCGGAAGGACGCATGCGGGAAGCCGCACTTCCCAGCCGTGTAAATCAGGCGCGCTACATGCGCGGCTTCGTTGCCCTGGCAGAGCAGCAACACTGGCAGTACAATCTGATCGAGGCCTTTGACCAGCCATGGAAGCGCGCCAAGGAAGGTGCTGTGGGGGGATACTGGGGGCTGTATGATGCGGACCGGGCCGATAAGTCGGTTTTTTCCGGACCGGTTTCGAATTATCCGAACTGGCCTGCATGGTTCTGTCTGTCCGCGGGCGTCATCCTGATCACCCTGTTTATCTCGGGCCGTCATTCCGGCATGAGCGGTTTTCAATGGCTGAAATTTTCAGGGGTTGTAGCTGCTGGCGCCGTTCTGATCGTGATGCAGGGCCATCAGTTTTCGATCATTTCACGAAATGGATGGGAATACATATGGGCCGTCATGGTTCTCGGGCAGGCAGCCATTGTCTATTTTCTGGCGCTATCGGCCATTGTTTCCGATACTCTGCCGAAACACCTCAGCCTGAAGGCATCCATGGATTTGCTGCGGGGCCGGTTAAGCCCCATGGCTGACGACACCCGCTCGAAGATACCTGACAGCGGACGGTCCCCCCTCCTTTTTGTCCTTCGTCATCTGTCATCAGTGATTTCTATCAATCGTCTGGCAGTGATCACCTTTGCCATGATTGCCTTGATGTGCCTGTTCTTTGATGCCCGCTACCGCAGCTTCAACAACTGCGGGTTTATCATTCCCGCACTTGGCTATGCCTGGTTCTCACACAAAGCGGGTCGGCCGGTTCAACCGGGTGGACTCGAACGGCTCAGCGCTTTAACGCTGATCATCGTAGCCCTGGGGGTTTTCATCAATGAAACTCCGCTAAACTGGCAGGCAGATGTCTGGGTGGGCATCTGCCTGCTGCTGGCGTATCCGCTTCGGCGGGAAGGAAAAGCCTGCTCGCTTCGCCCCCTGCTTTCCTATGGCATGGTAATGACAGTGGCGTATGCGGCCTTTGCGGTCGTGCGCTATGTCATTCTGGATTCGAACATGGTCACGACCCTGTGCGCGGAAAAACCTGAAGGAGTCTATTGTCTGATCCGAACCATGCTGGGAAAGCTGATGTACCATCAGGTATTTGGCCTGATAAGCCTGTCCCTTGCCGGGCTTGCAATCTGGCGAAACACTGTGTGGCTGTGTGTCTTTGCGATGATCGCAAGCCTGAGCAGCTTTTCGTTCTATAATGTCAGCATGGGTGCCATTGCCTTTGTTCTGGCCGGAATCACTCTGGTGCATAAAAAACTCGCACTGGGTATTCCCGAATGATTTAACTATGGTAACAGGGAATGAAACGATTAGATACGTTTTATCAGTTCTTTAAACATATATAAACTATTATTGCAGGTGATAAGTTCATTATTGTCTTGTCAAGTTGCCATCGGAAACGGTTTTGCTTTCTTTAACCAAGAAAAATCTAAAAGCTGTAAATGAAATTATTATTTAATATGATAATAATGTGTTGCAATTGATGAATCTTAGCTATATTTAAAACGGTTGCATGTTTTACTGAACAAAATCAACACACACTGAGTAAATTTTGAGCATTCCCCCAAAATCCCCTGTTCGGGTTCTCAGGCTAACGCTTAGGCTCGAGACCGTGTTCAGAGCTCCCAAATCC
>JAPLJE010000059.1:2340-3135 GCA_026388755.1 Deltaproteobacteria bacterium
TCCACCACTTGCCATCCGATATTGCTTCCCGACCAGTTCACTGTTATGTCCGAACCTATTTGTGTTTCCCCAGACCATACAGCAACCCGATCTACGTAGATATCCCCTCCAAGGACACCATTCAGATTAAGTACAATGTTCTGCACGGACGCCAGCCCAATCGAAGAAACAGGAAAAATGACCCAGTTGGTTGCGTTGGGCTTCTGATTATACCCCATGCCCCATGCGTAGTACAGTTTGGGATCAACGGCATTGTTAAGCTGTGATGAATCGTACAATTGGCCGCTACTGCCCTGGGCACAATTCCATTCGGCAAAAGCTTGGCTATACAAAGATAAACAGATGAGCAATGTTACGAAAAAAAATGCAAGTGCTTGAGACTTTCCGGATATGATCTTCATAATATGCCTCCTTTCTTTTTCACCTATCACCAGCAATAATAATTTGTTAATTCACGATAAGTAGTACTGCTTCGACATATAGTTTACTTTAAAAGTGTAAATATGATAATCTTTGCATATAAATACAGAAAAAATATATCCTGGCATTGATGCGTGCATGAAGCCGTTTCTCGGCTACTTCCATCGGTCCGAAAGCCGTGAGTTGCATTCATTTTATTCAGGAAAATCCTCTGCAAGCAGGCCAGATGACCCTCTGCAGGCCGGACGGGCTCTCCGGGCCGCCCTGAACATGTGGCGATTATCGGATGACCAGAACCGAACACGGGGCATAAGTAACCACCTTGACAGCCACGCTGCCGACAAGCAGTCTCTCCAGCCCGGTTCGGCTTTTATG
>JAPLJE010000235.1 GCA_026388755.1 Deltaproteobacteria bacterium
AAACCCGGGCCTGATCCTTTGCGGAAAGCCTGGCAAACAGGGGAAGAACGGTGACGTGTCGAAGTCTTCTGCCCGCGATCAGCTCGCAGGTTTCCCGGATATCCTGTTCGGTGGGCATGAAAACGAGCACATCGCCAGGCGGTTCCTGCCGGCACAGCCGGTCCACGGCCTTTACCGCCAGTTCGACAGGGGTCGGCTCATCGTCTGTATCGGATGACACATTCGGTGGCAGGTAGCGGACTTCCACCGGGTACATGCGTCCGGACACCTCGATCACCGGCGCATGATCAAAGGCCTTGGAGAATTTATCCGTGTCGATGGTGGCGGAGGTGATGATCAGTTTCAGATCGTTCCGCTTCTGAAGCAGGGTTTTGATAATTCCCAGGATAAAATCAATGTTCAGGCTTCGCTCGTGGGCTTCATCCACAATGAGGGTGTCGTAGCGGCTCAGAAAGGGATCGTTCAGGGTTTCAGCCAGCAGGATGCCATCTGTCATGACCTTGATGATCGAATGGCGGCTGGTCCGGTCGGTAAAACGGATTTTGTAACCGACGGACTGGCCGATGGTCTCGCCGATCTCTTCTGCAATACGGTTTGCCACAGTCATGGCAGCGATTCTTCGCGGCTGGGTGCAACCGATGATGCCGCTAAGCCCCCGGCCGGCATCCAGACAGAATTTGGGAAGCTGGGTGGTTTTGCCGGAGCCGGTTTCTCCGGATACGATCACGACCGAATGCTCGGAAATGGCCTGGATGATATCCTCTTTTTTGGCAATAATGGGAAGGGCGGGATCGTAAACGCGTTCGGGAAGGTAAGCTCCGATGGGCCGCACTGGATCAGGCTTTGGACCAGCAGACGCCTGTTGATGAGGCTTTTTAAAACGTGGATGCATTGTTTGGAAAAGTGGTCATGATGATGTGTACAATGGGGCCAAAAGATCTCTTGGCCGTGTTCTCATTTCCCCCTTTGAAAAAAAGGGGGAAGAAGGATTTGTGTGGAACGGATCGGAAAATATCGATCTGACAAACTATGCGGATTCTGAATTGTCCGACTCCGAAGAAACGGAGGCATCTGATGCAGTGGCCGGACTCTTTTTCTTGTTGTAGCGGCGGCGTCTGCGTTTCTTTTTGACGGGTGCGGGTACAGAGGATTCAGCAGGTAACTCTTCAGGCAATTTCCGAAAATCATCGGATTTGTTTTCTTCAGCGGGTGCCGGCAGGTTTTCTGAAACCTCAGGTGGTGATGTTTCCTCAAAATCCATAATGTCGTCGTCTTCAATCGGCTCGGCAGATGATGCGGAAAAATCAAACCCTTCAGGCGGTTCCGGGGCAAATCCAAAAAAAGTTCCGGGAAAATAATTTTCTCCCCGCGGAATGGTGAATTTAAATGCAGGCATCTCTTTTCTGCGATCGCTGCGATCGCCTCGATCATTACGGTCGGGGCGGTCGCTGCGTTCACCGCGCTTGGGCGCAGCAGCGCGCGGCTTTCGTTCGGGTCTGCGGGCTTTATCCTGGGAATAGCGGCTTCGGGGAACTGGCCCTGCTTTGTCTTCCTTGAACCAGTCGTCTTCGGGCCATACCACGGGAATCTTGGCGTTTAAGAGGGCTTCCAGCGGTTCCAGATGAAAGACATAGGCTTCACAGGCAAAGGCAATGGACTTGCCGGTTTTGCCGGCTCTGGCCGTGCGGCCGATGCGATGGACATAATTTTCCGGATCCTGGGGAAGATCGTAATTGATGACATGGCTGATATCCTCCACATGGATACCCCGGGATGCCACATCGGTGGCAATCAGCATCTTGATCTTTCCTTCCTTGAACTGTTCCATCAGCTTAAAGCGCTTTTGCTGCGGCAGATCGCCGGTAATTCCCTCAGCAGGCCACCCGTTGCCCTTGAGTTTGGCGGATAGCCATTCGACACCGGACTTGGTGTTCACAAAAATCAGGATACGTTCCCAGGTTTCCCTTTCCAGAAGCCCCAGAAGCAGGGACAGTTTCTGGTCGGAGCCCACGTGAATCAGGGACTGCTCGATGCCCTCAACCGCAACATCCTCGGGGGTGACGGAAATAAATTCCGGAAGGTTCATGTACTCATAGGTCAGTTCCATCACCCGGAAGGACAGGGTTGCGGAAAAGAGCAGGGACTGGCGCTTGTCATAGCGGGGCAGTTTTTGAAGAATAAACCGCATGTCTTTGGAAAAGCCAAGATCCAGGAGCCGGTCCGCCTCATCAATCACAATGATTCTAACGCCGCTGGTTTTAAAGATGCCTTGCTTGAAATAATCAATGATTCTTCCAGGCGTACAGATGACGATGTCGACGCCGCTTCGTAGAATATCCGCCTGTTTTTGATAATCCACGCCGCCAACAACCTGGGCGATCGTCAGGCCGGTATATTTGCCGATGAGACAGGCTTCCTCATAAGTTTGAAGCGCCAGTTCGCGGGTTGGAGATACAATCAGGGCTGCTGGCTCGCCGGGGACCCGTGTTTCTTCAGAAAGCAGGCGGGTGAAAACGGTTACCAGAAAGGCAGCGGTTTTTCCGGTTCCGGTCTGGGCCTGTCCTGCCACATCCTTTCCGGAAAGGGAAAGGGGCAGTGTCTGAGCCTGAATCGGAGTGCACTGGATAAATCCCGCATCTGTCAATCCTTTCAGGACGGGTTCGGGCAGATTCAGTTCGTCAAAATAGGTTTGGGTAAGAAATTTCGGCTTGTCTGCACGGGGTTCGGAGATGGGTTCATCATCAAGTATGTCTGTCATTCATTATCCTTATTTGAGATCTTCCTTATAATGGCTTCCAGGGAAACAATCCCCTTTTCCTTCTCGATATGAGGGCGTTCCAACACCATAATCATGCTTTTTATGGAACGATCCTTTTTATTTCTTTATCAGCTTACAGCATACTCTTTTTACAGGAATTATCAAGCATTGTTGCAGGCCAAAAGATCTCTTGGCAGCAAGTGGGGGTCACCTCGATTTTGCCAAATCGAGGGCCTGTTGCAGTTTGTCCCCAAAGGTTCCGACAGACCGGGGAGATTTCTGAGCTGAATACTGCTGCCAGTTATCGTCTTCCGGGGCGTCCAGTCTCAGGGTGATTCTTCTTTCTTCCGGCTTGATCTCGTCAATCACCACGGTCATGGCACGACCCGGCTTAAGGGATTCAATGGCGGAAGGTTGTCCGGCGGATCGGATTCTGGAAAGCGGCAGGATGCCGACAACTCCAGGCTCCAGTGTGACGATATATCCCCATTTTTCCCGTTTCTGAATCATGCCCTCCAGGGTCTGGCCTGTTTTATATTTTTCTGGAACATCCATCCACGGATCTCCTTCCGCATCCTTGATGCTGAGGGAAATGCGTTTTTTCAACAGGTCGATTTCCTTGATCAGGACATAAACCTGTTCCCCGGGTCGAAGAAAATCTTCCGGCCTGTTGACCCGCCGCGTATAGCTTATTTCGGAAAGATGAACCAGTCCATCGATACCGGGCGCCAGTTCCACAAAAGCGCCAAAAGGCGCCAGCCGGGTAATTCTCCCTTTTACCCGATCGCCGACATGAAATTGATCGCTGATATGGGACCATGGATTGTCCAGAACCTGTTTGATGGACAAGGCAATCTTCGGATCACCTTCCGGTCTTGGCTGAATCGCGGTGACAACCACCTGAAGTGTATCATCGGCCTTGAGGACATCTTCGGGTTTTTCAATGTGCGACCAACTGATTTCAGATATCGGCACCAGGCCTGTCAATCCGGGTATCAGTTCGACGAATGCGCCATAGGGCATAATGCGGGAAACCCTGCCGGTACAGAGGCTACCCACGGAGAGTGTTTCCAAAAACAGCCCTTTTTTATCCTCAATATCCTGTTTTAACAACTCGCGCCTGGAGACAACGATATTTTTGCCTCTTTCTTCAAACTGAAGGATCAAAAAATCAAAGGACTGCCCGATGAAGGATTCCGGATTTTCAATATAGGACAGATCCATCTGGCTGACCGGGCAAAAGGCGCGGGTATGATGGATGTCCACATGGAATCCGCCTTTGCACTGTTCGACGACTTTTCCGTTTACCGGAATCGCGTTGTGGTAGGCCTCATTGAGCAAGGTATTGTCTCCGGATCCGGAAATGGCTTTTGAAAGCAGGATTTCATCCTCTTTGACGGAAACCACATAAAGCTCAACAACATCCCCAATGGTGTACGGAAATTCACCCTTGGAATTCAGCAGATCCGCTCTGTTGGCAACTCCGTCTATCTGGGTTCCGGTATCCAGGAAGACGGAGTCTTTTCCAATTGATATGATGCGGCAGGAAATTTTATTACCGACCTCAATATTCCGGGTGATTTTGGAGCTGTATGAATCCAGTAGATCTGCAAAACTTGGCTCAGCATCTTCGGCAGGGAGTTCTTCTTCAGAAAAGGATGGCATCTGTGGTTTTCCTCTTGTTCATATTAACTGAATGATTGAATGATAGCGGGCATCTTCTTCAATGTCATCTGGCCATATCCAACCGGATTGTTGCGGTTAACGGCTGCAGAAGAACGCACCCTCTAAGCTGGGATTCTTAGCTGGAACTATCAGATAAAACAAACGCGTTGTCAATCTTTTACAGCGTCCCCTTTAATTTGTCCAAATGCCACTCAGCATAAACCAGATCAGCCCGTCCGTTGAGGGCACATAGGTCAAGTTCACCCGATAAGAGATGCCATTAAAGATCAGCTCCGGTATATGCAGAATATAATTGCTGCCCATCGTGGACAGGGTCGACGTCTGGCAGGCGATGGAGTCGCTCAGGTTTGCCGGTTCACCGGAATTGGTGAGCATGAACATGGGGTTCGTCGATGAGGCCGGGTCATACTGTAAATCGATCCATAAATAGGGGCTCGTGTTCACGATCGGGACAAAGAGATGGTATGTCGAATCTGTCAGAGACAAGGATGCTGCACAGGGATTTGCACCTGGATAAATATAACACATTCCCAGGCTGTCATAAAGGGTCAGGTTTCTTTTCTGTGTGCCATTACCTCCATAACCATACATGATCTTGTCAATATCGGT
>JAPLJE010000808.1 GCA_026388755.1 Deltaproteobacteria bacterium
CCCTCGCCTTTACATGACATTCGCCACATCAGCCGTGACATCAGGCCCGTACTTCTTGAAATTTTCCTTGAACCTTCCCACAAGACGGGTTGCCGTCTCATCATACTTTTTCTTGTCAGCCCAGGTATTGCGGGGGTTAAGTACCTCGCCGGGCACTCCGGCGCAGCTTGTGGGGACATCCAGACCGAAGAAGGCATCCTCTACAAAGACACCGGCATTCAGCGTGCCGTTCAAGGCGGCATTGACCAGGGCTCGGGAGTACGCAATCTTCATGCGGGAACCAACACCATAGGAGCCACCGCTCCAACCGGTATTCACCAGCCAGCAAGTTACCTTGTGCCTGGCGATCTTGTCGCGCAGCAACTCGCCATACACGGTCGGATTAAGCGCCATGAACGGGCCGCCGAAACAGGTGGAAAAGGTTGCCGAAGGCTCTGTTATACCGGCCTCTGTTCCGGCCACCTTGGCAGTATAGCCGGAGAGGAAATGAAACATGGCCTGTTCAGGCGTCAGGCGGGCTATCGGAGGCAATACGCCGAAGGCATCGCAAGTGAGCATGATAATATTGGTAGGGTGACCGCCACAGCCGCTTTTCACGATATTGGGGATGTGGGTCAGCGGGTAGGAGGCGCGGGTATTTTCGGTAAAGGAGTCATCAGCCAGGTCAACCCGGCGGGTATGGGTATCAATTGCCACATTTTCCAGAACGGTACCGAAGCGGCGGGTCGTCTCATAGATCTCCGGCTCGGCTTCTTTGGAGAGATTGATGATCTTGGCATAGCAACCGCCTTCGAAGTTGAAGACCCCTTTGTCATCCCAACCATGCTCGTCATCGCCGATCAGGGAGCGGTTCGGGTCAGCGGAGAGGGTCGTTTTCCCGGTGCCGGACAGGCCGAAGAAGATGGCGGTATCACCCTTTGGCCCGACATTGGCGGAGCAGTGCATGGACAGGATCTTCTTTTCTACCGGCAGGATATAGTTGAGAATGGTAAAGATCGCTTTCTTGATTTCTCCGGCATAGCTGGTGCCTCCAATAATAATCATTTTGCGAGCAAAATTGATGATGATGAAGGCTTCGGAGCTGGTGCCGTCCATGGAGGGGAGGGCGTGGAAATTCGGCATATTGATGACGGTGAATTGGGGAGAGTGCTTTTCCAGTTCCTCCTGCGTTGCCTGAACGAACATGTTGCGGGCGAAGAGAGAATGCCATGCTTTTTCAGTAATGACACGGATAGGCAGTCGGTGGTCCTTGTCTGCCCCGACAAAGCAGTCCTGCACGAACAGGTCGCGGCCCTGCATATAGGCGCTCATCCGCTTGTAGAGCTCATCAAACTTTGCCGGATCGAAGGGATGATTGACCTTACCCCAGGCGACGTTATTGTGGCAGGTTGACTCGTCGACGATGAATTTCTCGTTGGCAGCCCGTCCGGTATAGTGTCCAGTTTTGACCGCTACAGCTCCCAAATGGGAAATCAGGCCTTCGCCGAGTTTTACGATTTGCTCATAGAGTACCGTTGTCGGCGGTGTCCAGTAAATAAGGTTAGCATTGTTGATTCCATGTGCTTCAAGTCCCGTACCTCTGGTGATATCATTAAGTTTCATCATCCTGTCTCCCTGTTAATTGAATACTGTCTTCCGGACAGTCATGTGTATTATCTTGATTCGTCAGTTGATATGGCAGAAAGCGCTGGGGCAGGCTTCAAGGAGGACAACTTGAGCCTGAAAAAACAGAATCCGCCCGGCAGCGTATCTTGTTTGCTGGACAACAATAGATTCTATTGTTTCTGTATATCGTCTGTTATTGAAAGTAATATAAAAGGATTGCGAATTTCATTTACATAATAGGCGGTTTATAAGAAATTATCATCACCTGCATCTTCTTGATTTTTTAGAGTTGCCCTTACTTGCATTTTCAGAAAGTATCCTTGACCATAATTTAGTTGACGATATTTTTGGTATTCTTAAGAAAACCGTCCGATGAATATCCCAGTTTCGGATAACTATTGTGGATCTGTGGTCTTGGTATCTTCCAGCACCTCCCTCAACTTGGTTGCCAGATCCATCTTTGAGAACGGCTTAGGAATAAAATGCACCCCCTTATCCAATACGCCATGGTGGGCAATCGCGTTGGCAGTATAACCGGACATGTACAGGCATTTTAGATTCGGGTATAAATGCAGCAGCTTTTCAGCTAAATCTCGACCATTCATCTCCGGCATGACAACGTCAGTCATGAGCAAATCAATCCGGCTGGAATACGATTCGCTGATGCGGATGGCCTGGCTGGGTGCGGAAGCCGTTAATACGGTGTAACCCAGCCGTTCGAGCACCATCGATGCCATCGTCAGGATTGCTTTTTCGTCCTCCACCAATAAGATGGTTTCGTGGCCGGTGGTGGCCGCCCCTGTTGAAACCGTTTTTTGTTCCTGTACATCCGTTCCCATATGCCGGGGCAGGTATATATTA
>JAPLJE010000321.1 GCA_026388755.1 Deltaproteobacteria bacterium
ATAAACGTATAGCGTTCCTCATCCGTATCCGATGCGTCGGTTTCATCTTCAGAAGATACCATATCGCCGGATTCGGGCAGAAACCGAAAATACACCATGTTATCTATCGTCATAAATGCATCCGGAATATCCGCGGGTTCTTCGTCCGGTTCCAGAACCCGTATCTGGATATTTCTGAAAAGATACCATTCGATGAATTCCGTCTCTTCGTTTTGAAACCACCGTAGAAAGCGATCGGGGTCTGCCAGAAACCTGAGGTTCAGCCACCGGGTCAGGGAACGGGTTTCGATCCGATCGCCTTTCCAGACCCCCATATCCAGCATAAAATCCCATTGGGCATTCGAGGCCAGGGATAGAAGCGGCATACTGTCCTCAGGTCCGATATCCTGAACCAGAAAATATAGATCTGTTTCCGGAATGGAATGGACCAGGGCGGCCGGCTGCCGGGCATTCAGGATGACATCCATGGCCTTTTCCGCCGGCAGCGCCAACGCTGTCCTGCGCAGCTCGCCCAATTCCGCGATGACCTGTTGAATGGGCGACGCAGACGTTTTTTTCGGGTGGTTCATCATTTCATCCAGCCATGAGCATTTCGATTTCCTCGATTTCTACCGGGATGTCTTTCATCAGATCCACCGGCCCGTCAGCAGTGATCACGATATCGTTTTCAATCCGGACGCCAAGACCTTCTTCCCGGATATAGATTCCCGGCTCAACAGTAAACACCATTCCAGGCTCGAAGATGCGGTACCGGTTTCCATAATCATGAACGTTCAGACCAAGATGATGAGACGTCCCGTGCATGAAATATTTTTTGTAGGCCGGCGTGTTTACAGGCTGGCTGTGAATGTCGGTTAATGTCAGAAGACCCAGCTCAACCAGTTCCTTTTCCATCACAAGGCCCACGGCCTTGTAATACTCAGCCAGCGTGTTGCCCGGAATCAGCATGGCTATGGCGGCTCTCTTTACCCGCAGGGCCGCATTATAGACCGCCTTTTGCCGCGGGCTGAATCTGCCGTTGACCGGAACCGTCCGCGTCAGGTCGGATGCATAGCCCGCGAATTCAGCCCCAAAGTCCATCAGCAGCAGGTCCCCGTTCTGGCACTGCCGGTCATTGTTTTCATAGTGAAGAATGCAGGTGCTCGCCCCCGAGGCAATGATGGATGGATAGGCCGGCCCCCGGGACCGGTTCATCAAAAATTCGTGGATGATTTCAGCTTCGACCTCAAATTCCCAGACCCCGGGCCGAATAAAGGACAATAGCCGGCGAAACGCTTTTTCGGTAATATGACAGGCTTTTTGGATCAGGTCTGTCTCCATCCGCGATTTGACGGCCCGAAGCGCATGCATGATGGGCGCCAGCCGTTCGTAGTAATGAAGGGGATAATTGGCCATGCATCCCTTCAAAAACCGCACCTCCCGCGTTTCCACGACGACTTCCGCCCGCAGGTGCTCATTGGTATTCAAATAGATCGTTTCGGATTCGATGGCCAGGGTCCGGAACACAGCGTCAAATTCCCGGTTCCAGTAAACGGTTTGAATGCCGGATATGGCGCTTGCCTGCGCCTGTGTATATTTTGGCCCTTCCCAGATCGCGATGAGTTCGCTGGTCTCGCGGACAAACAGGATTTCCCGGTGTTTTTCCTCCTGGGCGTCCGGATATATCACCAGGATCGTTTCCTCCTGGTCAATCCCACACAGGTAGAACAAATCGGAGTGCTGAACAAAAATCAGCCTGCCATCGGCGCTGGTTGGCATCACGTCGTTGGAAAGAAACACCGAAATGGAATTGGGCTTGAGCCTTGCTTTCAGGTGCTTGCGATGTTCAACAAACTGAGCTGGGTCAATGGGATCGTATCGCATGACACCTACACCAATTGGCAGGAATCGGATTCCGCCGCTTTTCTGTTTTCCACGTAATGGGCTGCAGCAAGGGCGGCCGTACAGCCATCCGATGCAGCGATTACAATCTGCCGGGCATATTTCTGGCGAAGATCTCCGATCACATAAATTCCGGGAATATTGGTTTCACATTTATCATCGGTGACCACATAGCCGTTGGCGTTCATATGAATCCCCGAAGGCACGAGCTGATTGTTGGGACTGAAGCCAACAAAAATAAACACTCCGTCTGTTTGCAGATCTTGATGCTGGCCGGTTTTGACATTCTTCAATTCAATGGAAGAAACGCCCTGCTCATTGGCGTTGATCGCCACGGGAACGGAATCCCAAATCATCTCGATCTTGCATTCCGCCTTGATCCGCTGCTGCAGAATCTTGCTGGCACGAAGCGCATCCCGGCGGTGAACCATGTAGACCTGTTTGGCCAATTTGGCCAGATAAAGCGATTCTTCGGCCGCACTGTCTCCGCCGCCGATCACAACAACGGTTTTGTTTCGGAAGAAAAATCCGTCGCAAACCGCACAATAGGACACCCCCTGACCATAGTATTCGGCTTCTCCGGGGATATTCAGCTTATGGGAGCTGCCGCCGGTTCCCAGTATCACCGCATAACCTTTCAGGACAGAACCGTCATCCAGATGCACCGAATGATATGCCAGTCCCGGCTCAACTTCCTTGACTTCCGAAAAGACCATTTCCAATCCATAAGAGAGAGCATGCTGGTGGAACTGCATGGATAAATCGGGACCACCGATCCGCTCAATTCCCGGATAATTTTCAACTTCTCCGGACATGGCCATCTGGCCGCCGGGTGCGCCTTTTTCGATCAATACGGTTTTTAGGGCTGCCCGCATGGCGTAAATCCCGGCGGAAAAGCCGCCAGGCCCGCCACCAACGATAATCAGATCATAAATTTCACTGGTTGACACGACGATCTCCTTCATTTGAACTTTCATCTTCTTTTTCAGTCTCTCCCCGGCAGACATGGCAGCGATCTTCCCCGCACTGCTGGCAGGAAAAGCAGTCCCGGCAGGGATGTTTCCGGGATATTTCCGGATTAAATACCGGCACAAAAACCTTGCCCGGCAGTCCGGGATGGCTGACAAACGGCATGGCGCTTTCCTTTTTCCCCATCCTGCGATCTGAAAAAACCGCAGATTTCAAACTTCAATCCTCTCATTTCCCATTTTGATTGAACATCATTGGCATTTTACTCTGCGTCTGGGTATATCCTTCAGGGACTGAAAACAGAGATTTGTCCAGGGATTTTTTCTCGATTTTTTTCAGGGTCGTGGTTGAGGTTCCTTTCATGATATTCATGACCATCTGGACCGGGAATCCATCCAGTTGACCCATCATACCGGCGATGTTCATCTGCTTCATCATGGGATTTTCGTCAAATATGGTGGTAACCTTTTTCCCGATCTCCTTGAGCTCTTCATATCCCTTGACATCTTTTGACAGCCAGTAATCACTGTTCATCATCATGCCGGAAACCAGATATTTCTGGCAGTTGTAGCCGGCAATCTGCCGGGTTTCCTGGGTGGGCGTCACCTGAATATTGCCCATCATGTTTTTCATCATCTGTTGCTGCATCTGGCCTTTTTCGTCTTTTATTTCAGGCGGCTTTCCCATTTCCGCCATATTGATCTGCTGATAGGTCTTGGCTTGCGGATTGATATGATACATGATCTTGGTATCGAAATTCATGATGGTAATCTGGCCTTCCCGTTCGGTTCGGGAGGCATACGACGTAAGATAAGTTTTAATAACCTTGGTTTCATCCGGACGTCCCGGCATTCCCTTGGTTTCCTGATCCGATTCCCAGTAAAGATCTGCCACAGCGGCAGATGATATCATCAAACCCAGAATAACCGAAAACAACAAAAACTTTAGCATCAAACCTACTTTTTTCATGTAACGCCTCCTGTATGGGTTCATTTTTATCAATACACGTACAAGATAACCATTGGTTAACAAATACTATACCGGCATGGACTTATCAAGGAAAAGTGAAGATCTCACCGGGCAGAGACTCACAGGCTATAATTAACAATAAAAAAATCTATATCTTACCATACCCGTGTGATAAGATAAGCTCTTTTGTATTTCCTAACAAAATAACAATGGATTAGACTGTGTCCAGTCAAAAAGATTTTTTTCAGTTTTACCACCCATTCTTTTATCCTGACATGGAGGTAAATAGTGAAAACGTACCAGGTTAAAGATTTGATGATCCCTCTGACGGAATACGCCACAGTGGATGAAGACGCCACACTGTTTGATGCAGTCATGGCGCTTGAAAAGGCCCAACTGGCCTTTGACCACAACCGGTATCATCACCGGGCTATCCTGATTCTTAATAAAGAGGGGAAAGTCGTCGGAAAGCTCAGTCAGATCGATGTACTTCGGGCTCTTGAGCCAAAATACGCCGAAATGCAGGGCAGCGACGGCCTTGCCCGTTATGGATTCAGCAAGAAATTCATGAAATCCATGCTCATTCAATATCACCTCTGGGAAAGTCCTCTGAAAGACATCTGCCGGAAGACCGGCGAAAAGCGGGTTAAGGATTTCATGTACGCTCCCACGGAAGGCGAATACGTCTCGGTGGAGGCCGCGCTGGATGAAGCCATTCATCAACTGGTTCTGGGACAGCATCAGTCCCTTCTGGTGACACAAGACAATGAAATTGCCGGAATTCTAAGGCTTACCGATGTGTTTGCCGCTGTTTTCCATGTCATGAAACAATGCAGCATATAAAGCGACACTGCAATGGCAAGGCACCAGGTCGAGTTGCACCAAAGGCAGTCGCCTGACCCAATGGATTCCGGCTTCTGAATCATGACTTCTTTCAATTAAAAGGTAACGGATATGAAACAGATTGAAAACCTCATTGCAAGAATTGCTCAGCGGATCAACATCAACCTCAGAGAACTGAATTTCGACCTGACCCCCTATATTCAAAACGTGCTTCCGCTTGGTCAGCTCGCCAAATTCTATGCTTTTTATGGCATTACCCCGCACCATCCCCTGAATTTTCACTTCAGCCATTCCAACCTGGCTGGCAGCTATTTTCTGGGAAAATGCCGGGTGGATCACTCGGTGCTGTATAAAAGCGACATCCGTGGAGATGAGCTGAAGCGAAAAAATGATGTTTTCCCTTTTGGAACCCACAAGATTCCCGTTTATGAAGATGAATGCATTCAGATCCGTGACAGCTTTCTTATAAAAACCCTGGTGCACAACAATTCCCACGACCCGGAAAGCCTGGAAACTTTTTTTATTCATGACACCATGTCCATGCATTATGCGAATATTCACGGGTCTCCGACCGAAGGATGCTTTCTGGGAACCTTCAGTACCGTTGATCTGACAACTGCGCATGACTGCGTGATCGGACGGTTTTCCTATGTTCAGGTTGGCGAAATGTCCCATATTCATGTTGAACCTGGAACCATCTGGATTAAAAAAGGCGACTCCTTTAATTTTCTTTACCGGTATCCACGTCAGGCCCTGGAT
>JAPLJE010000723.1 GCA_026388755.1 Deltaproteobacteria bacterium
CTCTAAAATTATACAAATTGCGCATCCTGGGATATTAAGAGGTGAAATATGAACGGAATAACAGATATAATCAGCATATCCAAAAAAAACTGCAATGGCGTTACACCCCCCATTCGGGAAAAAGGCATTCTTTTCATGATCGGTTTATTACTGATGTGCTCAGGCGTAATTATTCCGCAAGCTGCGTGGAGTTTTGACCCAGACCGGCGGGAGGCCTTCATCGCCTCCCTTCATCGGGGAGAAACCTTTGAAAACGATGGTGCATCATACGTCTGGCTGCCAACACTCCGGGCAGAGAAGACTGAAGGCCGGAAAACGGAATTGAGTGTGAATGCATATCCCGGCACGGCCCAGACGGATCAAACGATGGAGGAGGTTATTGAGCAAAAAGGACTCTTTACGGTTTACAGACAATCGCTTGCAGAGGAGCCATCCATCCGCACGGCAAGAAGATCCAACGGGGATGTTCTGGTCCACCCTGTTGTCCTCAACCTACAAACAAAATCCTTTGGGATCGTTACCGGCAAGCTTTGGCTGAAATTGAAGGATATACAAGAGGCTCAGTCCATCGCCAATTCCTATGACATCACCCTCTCCTTTGTCAATACCCCTATGGCAACGTCCTTCTACGAACTTCCCGGCAATGTGAATATCCTGACTCTGCGAAAACGTCTTGAAGACGACCCAAGAATACTGCGGGTAACCCTGGATATGGTGGACAAGATACGCCTCGCTCAGTGATTATCCCTTTAATAACATAACTCCAGATGGGGTAATTCTTCCAATCCTGTTGCCAATTACCTCCGTGAACCAGAGGTTTCTGTCTGGGCCGGCGGCAATCTCCCACGGAGCACTGTTTGGGAAAAAGTAAATGGATTTGGATCAGCCGGTTATAAAACCAGGTTGAACCAAATGGCGCCTTCTTGACACACAACTTTATGGGTTATGCAGCCCTTGCACATTCGCTTTCTTCAACTCCCGAAGCTTGTGCCCCCTTAGCACATAGTGAGTCTCCCCCTTTTCACTCGGGCAGCACGCCGCGTCTTTCCGCAAATAGCTCAACGTACTGAGATGGATCGTGTTGTCGTCCACAGAGGTCAGATCGACCGACCGATATAATTTGCCGCCGACCTTGGCATCCCCCGCCGCGACAAGCGCACCTTTGCTGCGAACAAAGACCGCCAAGTATTGGATGTAGTTATTGGTACCGCTCTGACTTTCGATTGTGTATAGAACAGCCGTATCGGGAATGCCGTCGTGGTTGAGATCTCCTAAAATGATCTTTCGAGCATCCTTGTATTCTTCGCCACGTTCCCGGTGCGCTTGGCGTGTGATAAAGGAATCAATAGTAGCCTCATCCTGGTCTTGAGCGACAAGGGCGCAGGGATTGACCCAAAACAAAACAATCGTTATGGTGATATATATCGCGTTCTTCATAGATATCCGCCCTCTTCTCTTTCACATCCTAACATCTTCTGCACAAAATCAATCAGGCTTTCTTCATTCGACATTAATCCTCCTTCTCCTGGATGATACCTCTATCGATATAGATCGGTCTGATTATTTTGCGGAGCAGCGGAAGTTGCCTGAAGAAAATGATCCCGCCTGCAAGGCAGCTCATGCCGCCGATTAGCACGGTTTCCTTTGCACCTATTCTACCCGCAAGGGCTCCGGCAATAAGACTCCCGAATGGCGCCATGCCGATGAAAGCCATTGTGAAAAAGCTCATTACACGCCCACGCTTGTCTTCATCAACGATGGTCTGAAGAATGGTATTGCATGAGGCAACCAGAGTCATGGCCCCAAAGCCCGCCACAACAAGTGAAAGCATCGACAGGGTGAAGATGTTTGAAATGGCAAAAACAGCAATGCCGGTTCCAAAAAAGATTGCGGCACGGACAATGACCATGCCAAGTCCGATGACGCTCCTGCGAGATGCGAGATAAAAGGCACCGACCAATGCCCCGCTGCCAGTTGCGGTCATCAGAAAACCGTAAGTATGAGAACTTCCGTGAAGAACTTCGCGGGCAAAGACCGGTATCAGGACAGAGTAGGGCATTCCCATCAGGCTGATCAGTGCAAGTAGCATAATGATGTTCCGAATCGGTTTAGAGCCAAAAGCATAGAGAACCCCCTCGTGGAGTTCGTGTAGAACATGTTGGCGTTGAAGGTGCTGGGGACGAGGCGCCACCCGCATGGCAGCCAATGCCGCAATGACAGCCAGATAACTGGCGCTGTTGATGGCAAAACAAACGCCTTCTCCGACGCTGGCCACGAGAAGTCCGGCGATGGTTGGTCCGATGAGTCTTGCGCCGTGTACCATGGAAGAGTTGAGGGCAATGGCATTGCTCAGGTCCTCCCGGGAATCGACCATCTGTACGACAAAAGACTGGCGGATAGGAATATCGAATGCGTTGACGATACCAAGAAAAAGGCTTAACAGAACGATGTGCCAGATCTGGACCACTCCGGTCAGCACAATAATTGCAAGCAGGGCAGCCTGTATAAGCGCCAATGCCTGGGTGGCAAGAAGAAGGTGCCGCTTTTCCCATCGGTCAGCAAGAACACCGGCTACCGGAGCCAGAAGGAAACTAGGAATCTGGCTGGTGAATCCAACAATTCCCAAAAGCATCGCCGAACCGGTCATGCGGTAAACCAGCCAACTCATAGCAACCTGCTGCATCCAGGTGCCGATCAGAGAAATGCCCTGACCCGCGACAAAAAGCCGGTAATTCCGGGAACGAAGCGCCCGTAGGAACAAACGGGTGCGGCTTTGTCCCTCCAGATTTTCTTTGGGTTCAGGCGTAGGATGTTGTTTTTCAGTTCCTGTTTCCACGGTTCTCCAGAAAAATCCTCTGTGTTTTTCATCTCCGGCTAACTGGCCATGCTGTGAAAAGAGATCTTCCTTGCTTCTGATTTTTTGTCATTCAGTCTTGGCAGCGCTTGGTCATTTTTTTCGCCTTCGGCGCTCACAACCCAACAAACCATGACAAAACACGGATACAATATGTCAGCCGGAAGTCCACTGTCAATCGGTTTGTCCGTTTACTTTGCCGATGGGTCAAACCGGATGCTGAACATAACCAGGCTTTCGAAGCACCAGGCTTTGTTGATGTCTGAATGGCTTTACATGAAATAACTCTGATTTCCATCATCGGAAAGGGTTTCACCGGATTTATTCAGAGTATGATTCATAATTCTGTCGTATTTAATCATACGATAAATCATAATATTTACACTTGCCAATATTCATCGTCATATATTTGGCATGATGATTCGAGTTCATCATTTTAACATCAATCGTTTATATTTGAGATCATTCGCTATTATCAATAATTATTATCATTAACTTTTTTGGCATAAAGATTGCTTTATTTTATGTTACAGTCGTGAGGATAAGTGTCTCATGACTGGGGTTTTATCAATGAATTGCAGCAGGAAGGCTGTGAGTTTCTGAATTTGTTGATTAAATTCTCGTCATCGTGAATTTAATCAACCCAAAGTAAAGGAGATATGTTTATGCCGACAGAAAGAGTTCGGTTGCAGAGGGCAATCACAAGATGGACGGGATGGATGGCAATCATTCTGATCGTGGCGGCGTGGGGATTTCCCGTTCCCACGGCAATGGCAGCAACCAGTTTAGCAGTCACACAGGTAACATGGAATTCTGGCGATGCAGCAGTCAAGATCAATGGTTCCGGAGCCGGCAGTCAGCAGCAAGTACTCTTTTTGAATGCTGCCACCAGACAGCAGATAGGCAGCACCCGTTCGCAGGATAACGGCACTTTTGCATTTGTGAAACAAGGTCTGAATCCAGCTCCCTGTCAGTTCATTATTAAAGGATATGACGGCAAGACTATCACCACGGGATACACCAGTAATCCACCTGCCGGATGCACGAAAACCACAACCTATTCCATCAGCGCATCGGCTGGAGCCAATGGAGCCATCAGCCCATCAGGCAGCGTTTCAGTTTCTCAGGGCGCAAGCCGGGCTTTTACCATCACGGCAAACACCGGATATAAGGTACAGAGTGTCCTGGTCGACGGCACATCGGTCGGAGCGGTAACTTCCTATTCCTTCTCCAACGTCACCGCCAATCACACCATTTCGGCCACCTTTGCCGCAAATACCACA
>JAPLJE010000070.1 GCA_026388755.1 Deltaproteobacteria bacterium
CGGCTGAATGTATCCGGTTGAATCCGTGTCCAGGCAAAAAATCCGGGACAAGTCCTTCAGATATGGCGAAGGGGCAATTGCTTCATCCACCACCGTTATATCCGCTTCAGCTGTAAACGGCATTCGCGTGATGTCGTCCACAAACGCGATGCTGACTTTCCCCTCCGCATCCTGCTGAAAGGCCGGAAGCGTATCCGAGAACTTGACATAAACCACGCCGGCTTCCCGTGTTTGGCGATACAACGCTTCCAGACCCGATGCGCCGACCTTGAGGTTTCGGGTCAGGATTATGGTTTTCATTCCCAGATTCGTCTGAAGCTTCAGGCAGGATTCCATGGCGGTTTCAACCATATGCGGATAGCTTTCACCGGCAAGGCCAACGATAAAGACTGCGGTCTTTCCTGGCGTTAGTGCATGTTCCGATGCCAGGGGGGAAGCAAGGACATCCCGGATTCCGGAAAGGGACAGTACCGTTGGGGAGGCGCTCAGTCCGTAAAGGGAAAAAAGAGGGCTTTGAATGCCATCTTCGGCAATGACGATATTTGCAAAAGTTAGTGGGGGGGTGTCGTGCGGCGAACTGAGAATCACCTGAAAATTTCCCGCCGAACCCGTGCAGTGGCTGACGCGCGTTTCCGTGCGGACTTCAAAAAGAGGTGATGGATCATCCGTATCCACGGAAGTGGCCGTGTCCGGGGTTACCAGCATGACAGGGACGTTTCCGGACAGCAGCGCTTTTGCAATTCCCCAAGCAACCGGCCCGTTTCCAAGAAGGAGAGTTCGTTCTTTCAAATGATCACCTTATATCTGTGACGAGGTTTCCAGATAGTGAAAGATATCGCTGGCGGCTTTTCCGGCGCTTAGGACCGATTCGGCGATGCTCATGGGCTCAAGAACAGTCCCTGCGGCAAAAACACCTTTCGGGAGAGGGATGGGTGTTTTCCGGGCATACGCAAAACCGTCCATGTCGATGTTCAGCATGGCAGCCAGATTCCGGGTGGATTCGGAAGGCATCAGCCCGATGGACAGAATCACCATATCAAAGACGGTTTCCTGATAGGCCTGAGTGTCCGGATCGAAATACGACAGCTTCAGCCGGTCGTCTGCTGTCTTCAACACGTCGGCCGGAATCGACCGGATCATTCGAACCTGTTGCTGAGTATCGGCATAATACGTGTGAAAATTCTTTCCGAAATTTTGAACATCGATATAAAAAAAAGTGGCTTCCATTCCCGGTTGGCGGCTCTGAATACATCGGGCCATTCGAAGTGCCGCGCCGCAGCAGATTTTTGAGCACCACAGATTATCCAGGGTGGAGTCTCTGCTTCCAACGCACTGGATAAAGGCCATGTTCCGGGGAAATTCCGCGTCAGACGGCCGTTTGACCGTACCGCTTCGACGCAGCATCCGGTCGAGTTCCAGGGTAGTCATCACGTTTTCAAACCGCCCGTAACCATAGGGCTTGTTTACAGGATGAAAGGGGGCGAATCCCGAAGCCATCAGGATGGCATCCACCTCAATGTGCTGCATTTCCAGATCCTGTTTCAGGGTGACTTCAAAACGCTTTCGCCGGTCGACCTTTTCGATACCGGCATTCAGATGGACCTGGATGTTGGCGTCACCGGTTGCCTGCCGAATCTTTTCTTCCACCATGCAGGCGCCGCAGGCGACACAACGCTCCGCCGCCTTGCAGGATAGCTGGGCTGCATGACCGCCCAGTGAACCCGAATTTTCAACCAGAATAACGGTCATGCCCAATCGTGCCAGATCAACCGCAGCACTAAGCCCAGAAATGCCGCCGCCGATCACCATAACCTGTTTCATGGATGGATTCACTTTCAATCTCCTCATGCAGGTGGCGAAAGCATGTTGTGAAGCTCCTGCTGAATATACTCGGCCAGTGCTTCTGTCTTTAGTCGGGAAATGGTTCCAATGCCTTCGGAAAGATCCTGAATGACATCTTCGTTTATATCGGTTGTTTTGTTGATCAGGAAAGCATCCACTTCTCCGTCTTCGGACAGCAGCCCGCAGGCGCCGACAGCACCCGCAAATTCGTCACCGATAAATATGGGAACTACCATTTTGATCAGCCCGGCGTCGCATTCTTCAATGGCCGGCATGCGGGTTTGCATGGCCTGAGCCGCAATGTTCATATGGGCCACGGCACAGATATAACTTTGGCCCTTGTCAATGGCCTTGATGGCCGGGCACAGCCGGTTTACCCATTCTTTGTATTCCGTGACGCGAATGCCTTGCGGATTGAAAACATTGGCATCCATCCCGGATTTATCATGAATACTCTTTTCAAACGCCATCCATTTTTCAATGGGATAAATGTCGGTCAGCTTCATGTCGAATCTTCACCTTTCATATTGCGATCTTTTCTGCAAGCTATAGAAAAATGAATGTCGCCTGTCAATAAAAACCTGTCTTTACAAACGGCTATTTCAGTGTTAGATTTCAATGAATTGAAAAAAAATATTTAGAAAGTTAACCGACCGACACTGCAGGAGCCGAAAATGGAATATATCAAAATTAAATTTGGAAGTGATTTTGACGCGGTAAGCTCCAGTTTTGAAAAATCCATGGAGGACATGTTCCGATCCATGAACCCGATTTTCACGCTGTGTGATCGTGCCTGGAATCCCCAGATGGATATTTACGAAACGCATGAGGAAATCATCATTCGTGCTGAAATTGCCGGTGTGGATAA
>JAPLJE010000188.1 GCA_026388755.1 Deltaproteobacteria bacterium
CCCGGGGCAACGACCTGTTCGAGTTTGTACATTACTTTGCCGCCCGTCCACAACTCATTATACATTTCGGGGCAAACCCCCAGAACCGTGTCAAAGGGTTTATCCTTGAAAACCACTTGGATTTGTTCGGAAAGATTGGCTGCTGCCTCCCAGGAATGAAGGTAATCCCCAACGTAAATACCGTACAATTCTTCATGAGATTTGACAACCATGGAAATACAATGAACGGGCAAATCAACAAGCCTCATGGCCCGGTTGATTACCTCACGAACCGGTGTATGCTTGATGCCGATGGTTCCGGGACAGGTGAGCACCGCACCCAGCCAATGGAAAAAATGAAGGAACTCACCGCCGGAAATGCCGGGGAAAAGGTATTTCGCCCCGCCGGAATAACCAACCACTTCATGGGGAAAAACCGGTCCAAGGATCAACACCAGATCGTAGTCAAAAATAGTCTTATTGATATCAACAGGTACTTTTTCCCGCAGCCGTCCACCTGAAAGCTCAGCGGTTTCTTTTTCGCTCAGATAACCGATCCTGCGAAAAGTTTCGTCCTGATCCCAGCGGTGATTATAAAATTGTGTTTCGGCAAAAACCGTTTCACGAGCCTCTGGTGAAATACCATACATCTCCAGAATCCGCTCTTCATGGAGTGGCTGATGGGTTCCCAGCGCCACCATGAAATCGAGTCTGTTCGCCTGCGTTCCGATAACCTCTTGGAGGATGGATATCATAAGCGACAGTGGACAGGTTCTGGTGGTATCTGGTGTCAGCACCAGAACACGTTTGTCTCGGTATGAATCTAAAGGTGTTCCCGACTGAACAATTTTTCTGATTTCACTGTCGCTCAGAACTGACCGTGCCGAGCCGCTGCCAATAAACATAATACGTTCTCCTTAACCCAGAAGATTTGGTAACGTATTACCATCTACCCTTTCACCGCACCCATCGTCAGACCTTTGACGACATATTTTTGGAAAATCATGGTCAAGATAATTGCCGGAGTCATGATCGCAACGGCAGCTGCCATCACCCCGCCCCAATCAACTTCCGCATAGGAAACGAAGTTATAGACCGCGATGGGGAGCGTCTTGGTTTTTTCCATACTGAGAACCTGGGAAAACATGAAATTGTTCCAGGAGAAAATGAACGACAGGGTTGTTGCGGTAATAATGCCCGGTCCTGATAGGGGAAGAATGATGGCAAAAAAGGCATATTGACGGGTTGCCCCGTCCACCATTGCCGACTCCTCCATCTCGCAAGGAATCGTGTTGAAATAGGTCGTCATGATCCATACCACGATCGGCAGTGCGATAAGCATATGGCTCAGGATCAGCGCAATATAACTGTCCATGAGATTCAATCGTGAAAAAACAATGTACCAGGGGACAAGAAAGGAAATTCCCGGCATGAGACGCGCCAGAAGAATAAAAACCGAGAGTGACTTTTGCTTGTACCGCGCAATTGAATACGCCGCCGGCAGTCCAAGTACCAGAGATAATCCAACGGAAACAACGCCGACGATTGTCGAGTTAAAAAAATATTTCAGAAAATCCTGCTCTTCGAAAACCATCATATAATTCTGAAGCGTCGGTGCAAAAAATAATTTCGGAGGCCAGGAAATAATATCGACCTGTGTTTTAAAGGATGATGAAAGCATCCAGAGAAACGGGAACAATACGATGAGCGCAATCCCTGTAACGACGAGATAAAAAAGGATATCTGATATGAGTTTCTTGTTCATCGGGGACTCCTCAAATTTCCGAAGAGCTGCGCAACTTCATGATTCCCAGACTGCATCCAAAAACAACAATGAACAGAACAACAAGAATGACTGAAGCTTGTCCCATGCGGAAATATTCGAAGCTGTATTTGTATCCCATGATATTCAGTGTCTCTGACGCATAGCCGGGGCCACCTCCCGTCATGGCGAAAATGATGTCGAAGGTTTTAAGTGCGTCGATCAATCGGAGGATCACTGCGGTCAAAATGACCGGCATGACCATGGGAATCGTGACGTATCTCAGAATTTGCCATTCACTTGCCCCATCCACGTGTGACGCTTCAAAAGGCTCATTGGAAAGACCCGCAAGACCCGCAAGAA
>JAPLJE010000834.1 GCA_026388755.1 Deltaproteobacteria bacterium
CATCGCTGACAAAGGAACGCAACGCCGAACTGGTAGGAGACATGACCCCGGCTCAGGCTGCGGATGTTCTGTCAATACTACCAACACCGGATGCGGAAGAAATTCTCGATCTCATGAATCCCACAGATGCGGAACAGATCGAGACCATTCTGGAAAAACAGGATCACACCATCAGCGATCTGGTCACCAGCCATTACATCTGCCTGACGCCAGAAATCCCTGCAGCAGTGGTGGTTGCCGATTTTCGCCGTCTGGCAGCGGACGCCCATGTGGTGGACTACCTTTATGTGACAGACCCGGACAACCGGCTGATGGGGGTTGTCAGCCTGGCTGAACTGCTCATGGCTGAACCCAGAACCCCACTTTCCGATATCATGAGTACCCAGGTTATCAGTTTGGATACAGGTGATTCCATCAGTGATGCCGAAGAAAAGTTTACCCGCTATTCGTTTTCTGCATTGCCGGTGACCAATACTGACGATATCCTCTATGGCGTGGTGCCATTCCGCGATATCATGAATCTGGAGCACAAATTTGCTTAATTGATCCAGCCGCCTAACCACGTGGGATAAGCCGCAAACATTAATGACATTCCGCCACTATTGTCCTTTGCAGTAACGTCAGCATTCTTGTCAAGCAAGGTGACAAAACTACCAACCTCCCTATCCTCCTCCCTTCCTGAAGAAAACCCGTTATCGGGTCATTTTGACGGCTCTGCATGCGCTACAATGTGCCAGAAGTATAGAAACAAGGCTACCGATGCTTTATAGACTCAGTTTTGATTTCATTGTCTGGATGGTGAGAACCCAATGGTGTACTCGCCGGGCACCACTCCATCATAAGCAAAGGAAATCATCTTGGCTCCCTCAGGTATGGGTATTGTTCTTTCAAATTCCATGGGAAGCGGAATAACGCCAACATAATCTCCTGCATAAACAAGGACGTTTTCAATAACAATTCCCTGATTGTCCAGAAATAACAGGTATACTGCAAGGCGATGAACAATGTTTGGTCCTATGGCGAATCCACCAACCAGTTCGTTGGTTCCAGTAATCTTCAGGGTTTCAGGCGTCATCTGATATTGATATGTTATCGAAAGTTCATTTTTCTCGTACTGTTTGATGTTTGTAAACATCCATTGCAGCGGCTGACCGAACAAAAAACCTGCTCCGGTGATCAGCATGGCCCATACTGCCGCTCCGAGCAGGTTGAACAACACAAAACGCCATGCCTCCACATCGCTCATGCCAATCGAAATCGGATCGGCTATCCTCAACCCGTACATGAAACGCACACCGACGATCAGGCTGGCGTGGTAGCGTTGTATCAACTGATTGACCGGTTACGGATAGGGACGGGAAGCGTGAAAGCAAGGGAGCACCGTAGTAGCGCCCGAGAAAGAAAAAAATCTGATCTCCCAGCGTGCCGCCACAGAATGCCAATGTTACTACCACTGGGAACGACAAATAGCCTTGATTTGCTGCGAAACCAGCCAGAATCTTGATTTTCAGGAAAGCACCAGGTTCAGGTTTCGAATTATTCTTTGTATCATTTCCCACTATATTATTAAACGGGTTTTTCGGGGCCCTTTTATAATGTCCCACCCAATATGGCCAATTCAACTACTTATCCGCGATCAGATCTTGAGTTTACTGTTCGAGAGCGCATGTTATATTAATTTGGCCTTCCTCACCGATTTTTCCACACCGGTGTTTTCTTTCCGATAAACGCCGCAATGCCGTTCTGGGCGTCTTCGGATGTCAAATTCATGGTAATGGTGTGCTTGGCATAGTTCATGGCAGGGTCATCCGGCAGATCGATCTGGGCGTAAAAACCCTGCTTGCCGATGGCCAGCACGAAGCGGCTGGCTTCGGCGATCTGAACGGCCAGCTTTTTGGTTTCTCCGGGCAGATCTTCAAGTGGCACGACGCGGTTAATCAGGCCCAGTTCCCTGGCTTCCGATGCTGGAAAAAACCGGCCGGTAAGCAGCATTTCCATGGCGGCCTTGCGCCCGATGGCTCGGGTGATGGCAACCATGGGGGTTGTGCAGAACAGTCCGATCTTGACGCCGGGCGTGGCAAACCTGGCCCCTTCCTCTGCCACCGCCAGATCACACCATGCCACCAGCTGACATCCGGCCGCAGTGGCAACCCCCTGAACCTGGGCAATGACCGGCTGGGGGATGGTGTGAATCAGTTGCATCATCTGGGTGCACTGATCGAAAATAAACTTGTATTCCTTCACGCCCTGTCCCCGCATTTCGGACAGGTCATGTCCCGCGCAGAAATGTTTTCCAGTGGCCCGGATGACGATGACCTTGATCGATTCATCCAATGACACGGCCGTCAGCATATGGATCATTTCACCGATCATTTTTTTAGACAGGGCATTAATTTTTGACGGATTGTTCATTGTGAGATAGCCGACAGGCCCATCCGCAGAAAAAAGTATTTCTTCATAATCCATAGAAAATCCTCCTTGTTATTCCCGACATTCCTGATTTTATGGTCTTCTTGATCCGATTTCAGCAACCTTTTTCAATTCTTATCTTATTATTACAGGAAACCCGGAATGGCAATAAGCCACTTAATCCTGTTTGCATTTAAATGGGATCATAAACATATCGATTGGTTCCGGAAGCACCAAAGAGAACCATTTGCGTTTTTTCGAGAAATCATTCATAAACTGTCAATCTGGACGAAACTGAAATCATTCTTAGCCCCTATCTTTCAGCAGGTAAAAATCCATGAAGCCAATCAGCGAAAAGTGTTCGGGTGTCATTCTTGCCGGCGGCATGAGCAAGCGGCTTAACGGCAGGGACAAGGCCATGATTGAGATCCATGGAAAGCGGATTCTGGATCACATTCATGCGGTGTATTCAGAAATTTTCAGCGAAATCATTCTGGTAACCAATACCCCCCAGGCGTATCTGGACTGGGACATGCTGACGGTAACCGATCTGTTTCCGGTTCGCAGCTCTTTAACAGGAATTCACGCCGGGCTGTTTTACGCCTCCAGGCCCTTTGTCTTTATTAGCGCCTGCGACGCCCCGTTTCTGAAGCCGGAACTGGTCCATTTGCTGATTTCACAGGCCAGGCCCGGAGCGGATGCGGTGATGCCGGAAACCGCTAAAGGCTTTGAGCCCCTTTGCGCGGTCTATTCCAAATCCTGCCTGAATACCATCGAAGCGCATATCCGGCAGGAAAAACTGAAGATCCAGCGGGTATTTCATCAATCCCGGA
>JAPLJE010000311.1 GCA_026388755.1 Deltaproteobacteria bacterium
AAGGCGGGATGTACTGGCAGGTTTTTTTTGAGTCCAGAGATCTACATTGTCATCAAAAATCATATCTGCCATCGGGCCGACGACAAAGGCAAGCGCAACACGCAGTTGTTTGAGCAGTGATGCAGTCTTTTCCGCATCCTGGCCGGCATCGGATTTGCCGGCGATCTCTTGTGTGTCAGAACTGGGTTTGGGCTCCTTGCCCAACTTGGCCAATCTGCTTTGTAATTCCCCGGCCAGCATGGAAATGGTCGTTGCAATAAGCGAACAGTTGCTCCGCGACTCACAGGCAATCACCAGAAGCGTATCAGTGTCCACAGGCATGGTCATAATGGTATACATATCATACCGCAAAGCGATGGTCTGAACATCCATATCAACCATACCGCCCATCTGAACCAGCCTGGCTACTCGATTCGCAATAGTCAGAACCGCTTCATCAGTAAACGCGGGCGGCAACCCAGAACAAAGCTGACCTCTTTCCTTGCTGAAAAGGCAGGAGCCGACAACACCGGGTAACACATCGATCTCATTAAGAACATCTTTCATATACACACCCATAACCCGTTAGCACCAAATAAAGGGCGCAATTAAAAATCACCGTCGTTATTGATCGCACAATGAATAAGCCTTTTACATCCCTGTAAACCCGTCAGACGACGAGGCGACGGACAGGGCAAGCGTTATTCTATCCTCAGAACAGACTTTAGCTGCTCAAGAATATTGTCTGCAGAAACATTTTGATTGAGCAGCAGACCGATAATCATACCAGCACCGGAAAAGATCATCAAATTCTGGCCTGTTTTCAAAGTGAGAAGAATACGACTGGGCCCCTTGGTATTGAGATTTTTTCGAATCTGACTGCCGGTAACGATACAGTAAGCAATAAAATCCCCCATTTTCCAATTCTGACTCGACTGGATGATCATCTCGCCCTGAAGGTTCAACAGATAGTACTGGCGAATGCCTGCAATCGATTTAAACTTTTCGACAAGGCGGGATATCCTCGATGTCGGAGATTCCGCGTTGGATTCGGCGGCTTGTTGTGGTGGGCTGTACAGTGCTTCATCCTGCTTTACAGCAGCCTGAAGGATAATATGTGTTAAGGGCGTGTTAATATTCCGCACCCTCTCTTCTGAATCGGTCATCTCAATGGTTGAATCTTTCCATGACAGAATGATATTGGCGGCTTCAATGCCAATGACATCATCAGCTACCGCATCAATAAGCTCACCCTCTTTAATAAACAGAATTCCGCTCTTGCCCTCGGAACTAACAAACAGAGAACATGTCTGTTGCTCCTGCTCAAGCATTTGCAAGAATGCAGTAAGTGGCAACCCGGATACAAAATTGCTATCTTTCTTTTGCATCGAAACTATTTTTGCCATAAAAGAACCTCCTTTATCATTCACGCTCGTACTTCCCTTTATACTGGCATTTTGCTTTACAAAGGCATAAAAAATGATTTAAATTCATTATATCATGATTGAATATTTTTTGTCAATTAATATGTCGAAGTTTTCAGAAATATTTCAAAATGATAAAGCTCTTCAAAGTACCTAATGGATAGGGCAGCATAAAAGCCGGACAAAGCTGTTTCCACAGAAACCCAAACAACCTGCACGTTATAAATCATTACATCAAGCATCAAGCAAAACAATAAATTAAGGAGATTTAAGGGTTATAAAGAAAGCCCCACCACCAATTCTTCAGCAGAGCGTTGTCAACCCAAATGACTCCATGTCAATCAATACCATGGTTAATGAACAATTTGCAATGAAGTTTATTTTAACTTGGAAGGGTGCTGGCAAATACCTTTAACGGACAATAAATTGTGTTTTTCTCAGCCATAGATAAATTCAGGGAACCGCTGGCAATCAATGGTTAGACAGAAATCTTGGAGAACTGACAGGAGATGAAGGTATCTTTGAAGGACAGCGAGAGATATAATAATGACATATGGTTAATCTATAAATAATTATCATCATATGAATAATTTTTGTCTATTTATATTGACATGTGATAACGTTTTAATGTATCAACTGTAAGCTTCTGCGGAAATCTTCAGATTAATACGCCGGGTAAACACGGAAGTTTGTCCCCCCAAAGGTAAGAAGTGAAGTTTATTGGTTACGAAGCCTATATATTGGGCCAGAACGAAATTATTGTAAATGAGTGCACAAGTGGCGCCATTTTTGTTTGTGAACCTGTGCAGCGATGAAAATCCAGGAATGAAATAAAGGAGATGATGTTCAGATGAACACACATATACAGCATATTTGTGAAGACGAGTTACTTAACGCCATAGGCAATGGGTTAATGGTTGTAAGTGAAGACGGTGTGATTCTGACCGCAAACCAGGATATGGAAACCATCACTGGCTTTTCACGGAAAGAGCTTATCGGTGCCGATTGTACGATTCTAGGGTGCGACGTTTGCGAGAAGTCGCGCTCGGACAGCAAGGACAACTGGTGTATGCTTTTTGAAGTGGGGAAGATTAAAAATAAACGATGCCTGCTGACGCGCAAGGACGGGACCTATATTTCTGTGTCCAAAAACGCTTTGGTTCTTAAAGATGATGAAGGAATGGTCGCAGGTGCCCTGGAGACCTTTATCGATATCAGCGAAATGGATAAAAAGGACCAGAAGATATTCGAGCTGGAAAGCCGCCTGAACCAGGATACCGGTTTTTTCGGCATGGT
The DNA here is from genome assembly GCA_026388755.1 of Deltaproteobacteria bacterium. GTDB lineage: Bacteria > Desulfobacterota > Desulfobacteria > Desulfobacterales > Desulfatirhabdiaceae > RAAP-1. The sequence goes on from JAPLJE010000311.1 coordinate 2,700, forward strand.
CGGGCGAAGTACCCCCATGAGGACCATCTATCAGATCATCGAAAAGGTTGCTGATAGCGATGCACCCGTCATCATCAGCGGTGAAAGCGGCACCGGAAAGGAACTGGTGGCTCAGGCCATCCACGAACTCGGTCGCCGCCGGGAAGGTCCGTTTGTCAAATTTAACTGCGCCGCTCTGAACTCATCCCTGTGCGAAAGCGAACTCTTCGGCCATACCAAAGGTGCCTTTACCGGAGCTTATCGTCACCGAATCGGGCGTTTCGAAGCTGCCCATGGCGGCGATATTTTCCTGGATGAGATCGGTGATATTCCCTTGTCGGTTCAGGCCATGCTTTTGAGGGTGCTGGAATTAAAAAGATTCGAGCGCGTTGGGGACAATCGTGCGGTGCATGCTGATGTGCGCGTGATCACAGCCACCAACCGCAACCTGCAGGAGATGATTTCTCAGGGACATTTTCGGGAAGATCTCTTTTTCCGCATCAATGTGGTTCCCATTCATCTGCCTCCTTTAAGGGAGAGACGTGAGGATATCCCCATGCTGACAGAGGTCTTTATCCAGGAGCTGCGAACCAAGAACAGCAAAGCCATTATGGGGGTTGCGCCCGATCTGATGAACCTCTTTATGAACTACCGCTGGCCCGGCAATGTCCGCGAACTCAAGAGCGTGCTGGAATATGCCTTCTGTATTGCCCCGCCCGGGATTATCAAGTTGGAACACATACCGGCTTACATACCGTTGCCCGAAGAACTTAAATCTGCCAGCCTGTCAGGTACCGTGGCCACTGCGCCCACATTCGAAAACGACACCGCGGAAAAAACAGCCCTTTTGGAAGCCCTGTGCCTGTGCAATGGCAACAAGAGCCAAACAGCCAAGCAGCTGGGAGTCCACCGCATGACTGTCTGGAACCGGATGCGAAAATACGGCATTCATCTGACCCAAAATATCGATCAATCCTGGGATACAGACGGTTCACAGACAAAGTCCCACCAATAACATCCTTTCAAAATACAAAAACATAATTGTTCTATCGTCATTTCGGCAGATTATGCGGTACTCCACAATCAACCGTAATTCCAGCATGTTCAATTCGCAGAGATGATCAGACCCATCACGTTACAGTCATCAGAATTGACTTATGTCAATGCATTGAAGCGCATTATGGCGTAGTGATTGAAATCATGAAACGTAAAAACCCTCTTCAGAAAAGGAAAATGTCATGAACCACTTGCTGGAACTGGAGCAGCAACTGCGCGCGCTGGATGCGGCAATCACCGAGACCCGAAAGCGACTGCCCGCCCACTCGGTCAAACCGCCGGTGATGATGGATCTCCTGAATCTGGAAGATCAATACGATGATCTTATGAAACAGATATGTGAGTTTAAAGAAAACCGGAATGAAAATCTATGATAAAGCCCGATTTTGAAACAACCTACACGGCACTTCAGAAACGGTTGACGGGAATCGATTTTCTGGCAAAAAGCACATTGCTCGGCGCCAAAATCCAGGACAGCGAACTGGTGATACCATTTTTTGGCATACCCCACAGGGTTTCCCGGACCGGTGTAACAGACATGGCGGGCAGAGACATCAATCCGGCCATAAGCGTAGTTCTGTGTCGATATATCCTTCACTGCCCGCAAAATATGCCGGCAGGCGGCGAAGAACTGGTGACTTTTCGCGAATTCGAGACATCGGGTCCCCTCAGCGGATATTTCGTTGAAAACACCCAAAAACTTATCGCCGGGGCGTTCGCTGGGAAGATATCCGCTCTTGAAGCCCGGTGCAAAAAACTCAAAGGGGCCTTGCATTCAGATGACGATGCAGTTTATGATCTTTGCATGCAATTTGACACCCTCCCGATGCCAGAGAAAAAGGAACTTCCTCTCATCGGCGGCCAGACTTAACTTCAAAACCGAAGTTTGAAGACGTGAGGCATTGAAGAGGATCAAGTAG
>JAPLJE010000577.1 GCA_026388755.1 Deltaproteobacteria bacterium
CCCATTTAGACCCTCTCCTCCAGTTCTTTCTGCTGTCCGAAAAGCCCCGATGGTCTGAGGATGAGTGTTAATATGATTGCCAGCAGCGCCACCACCATCTGGTAATGGGCACCCAGGTATACAACCGTCAGAATCTGCGCAAAACCGATCAGAAAAGCAGCCAGCACTGCGCCCATCCAACTGCCTAGGCCCCCTACGATGCAAACGGCAATCGCCAGAATCAGGATATTATAGCCGGCCTCGACGACGATGTTACCCAACGGAAGCAGCAAAACAGCGGCCAAAGCCGCCAGCATGGAGCCAAAACCCATGGCCACAACCGCTATCAGATCGGAATCGATTCCCAGCATCAGGGCTGCCCGTTCATCCTGTGCCATTCCGCGCATGGCAAGGCCGATGCGGGTATAGCGGGTAAACAGCCACAGCAGCCCCACCACGGCAGCCCCGATGCCAACAACCAGAAGACGCTGGTAATCCACCGATACCCCGGCAATCTCGGTGCTCCCCTCGATGAAAGCGGGCAAGGTATAGGTAAGGCCCTTAAAACCGCCCCATCTGAATCCTTCCAGAATCGCCAGTCCGATGGCATAGGAGGCAATGATTTCCGAAATCTCCATGCCCCGGACACGAATGAGCACAAACCTGTAAATCAAAGCCCCAATGATTGCGGTTGCAATCAGCGCCAGAATAATACTGAGCAGGTAGTTCACCCCCAGCAAATGCAGAAAGCTCCAGGTAATGAACCCGCTGACCACATATAAGGCGCCGTGGGCGAAATTGGGCAGGCGACTGACGCCGTAAACCATGGCAAATCCAATCGCATAAAGCGCAAGCGTCACACTGTTTATGGTTCCGTAGATCAAAATATCCATAATCTCATCCTGCCCCGGAGTATTTAAGGCAGGCTGAAAGCTCCTGTTCTTCGCGCTTTCAGCCTGCGGCGCAAAAAAATGATTATTTGCCAGGCTTCATCCATGGCGGCAACTGGATACTTCCCGTTGCAATGCTTTTGGGATAGACCACGACACGCTTTTCATTCTGCCACTGGATAATGCTTCCTACCGCGCCTTCCTTGGGATCCGCGGCAGGGATTACCTGGTGGCTTTTGGGATCGAAACGGAGCCTTCCATATACCCCCATGACATCCGTCTTTTCAAGCTCTTCCAACACCTTTTCGGAATCCAGGCTGCCCGCACGTTCGATGGCATCCCGCAGCACATATACGGCCATGTAACTGCTGGATGAGCCAAGGCCCTCCGGCTCCACACCCCATTTTTTGGCATAGGCATCGTAGAATTTCATGGTCCACGGAGTAGCCTCGGAGGGGGCGTTGCCGGCATTGACCACATTACAGAGCGTGTATTGGCCTTTGCCGTCCGTGGCTTTCCAGAATCCGGGCTGTTCTGCTGCCGCCAAAGTCGAGCCGAACGGCAGCGCGGGGATTTGCATTTCATACCACTGTTTCAGCAAAATGGCGCTTTCCGGCATGTCCATCCAGATATTGATAATTTGCGAGTCTGTCTTTTTGGCTTTGAGCAGTCCCATGGAAAAATCCGTGGCGCCCGTGGGGTAAATCTCAACGCCGGTGACATTCCAGCCTTTTTTTATGGCCACGTCCTTCATCGTTTCGGCGGCACCCCGGGCATGGGAAACATCCTGGGCGATAATGAACAGGTTGTTGAATCCGTATTTTTCTTTCAGTTCGTTGAAATTCTCGAACATCTCGCCCACCAAATTTTTTGCCTCTCCATGGATTCGAAAGCAGTACTTGTATTTGTCGTACTGCTCAGCCACCAGGGCGTGGTACTTGGGAGTTAACACACCTGTGGTGAGGATGGAAACTTTTTGGTATTTCGATAAAAGTGGCATGGCGGCAAGGGCTGCTTCGGAACGTACGGGGCCGCCCAGGATGAAATCGGCTTTTTTATCAAGGATCAGCTTTTCCACCGCTAAAAGCGCATCACTTACAGGAACCCCAGGCTCCAGGTCGCGTGAGTCGATCACTTCAACTGCAAAAGGGCGCATTTCCCCTTTTACATTGACCCCGCCCTTGGCATTAATTTCTTCAACCGCCAGCCGGAACCCTCTTTCCGCGGCCCATCCGTAAAGAAAAGCGGTCGAAAGGGGACAGCCAAGGACGATCGGTTTTGCCGCCAAGACCTGCCGGGCGGGCAGGATCATCGACACTGCGGCCAGAAGAAGCACCAACATTTTGAAATACTTGAATTTCATTTTGGATTCTCCTTTTTTGAGTGCAATCGGTTTCAAAATAAAAAGATCTGGAGCATACAGTTTTTTCCATGCCGTGAGCCTGGGTCTTCCGCCTGACTTGCGAAATGGAAATCTAAACGAACTCAGTGTGTTATCCAGGTTCTGGCGCGTTCCAAAAATCGTATTGCTTGTTTCAGTCTTAACGCTTGACTGGGAAATTGGTAAGAGTAGAACGCATGATATCAGGTTTTTCTTGATCGTTGGACAAACGCATTGGCATCGCGAGAAATAGAACTGTTCCGCTTGCCTGTTTTCTGTCTATACACAGCGACTTAAGTTATTGCGCATAATTTCATTAGTGTTTCGCTTCCACATGTCCATTCATTAAATTTGCTTTCCACGGCGGACATAATGCTTTCAAGAGTAGGAAAATACTCATTATGGGTACAGCACCTTCGA
>JAPLJE010000422.1 GCA_026388755.1 Deltaproteobacteria bacterium
AAAACCAGAATCGCCAGGGGAACCAGATAACTCCATTCCCTCAGGTTTAAATCCTTCCAGGCCTTGGCCTGCGTGGGCTCTCCCCAGGCCAGTTTCTGGCCGAGTCTCAGCATATAGGCCGCCCCCAGCATGACGCCGGGAATAATGGCGGCGCCGACCCAGGGACTTGCCTTGAAAACACCGATCAGAACCAAAAGCTCACCCACAAAACTATTGGTTCCCGGAAAACCCAGAGAAGAGAGAGCAAACAGGCCGAAGAAAAACATATAGGCCGGCAGATATTTGCCAAGGCCCATGTTATTAGCGATTTCCCGGCTGTGACTGCGCTCGTAAATAGCTCCGACCAGCATAAACAAAGCCCCTGTGGTGATGCCGTGATTCAGCATGACCATGAGCGCGCCCTGAAATCCTCTGAGGGTAAAAATAAATATCCCCAGGGTGACAAACCCCATGTGAGCCACCGAGGAATAAGCGATCAGCTTTTTCATGTCCTTCTGGCCCAGAGCCACAAAGCCGCCGTAGAGAATGGAAGCGATGGAAATGGCAATCATCATGGGTGCAAAATAGACGCTGGCATCTGGCGTCAGGGGAAGACAGAACCGCAGAAAACCATAAGCGCCCATCTTCAGCAGAATGGAGGCCAGCAGCACGCTGCCGGCGGTGGGCGCTTCCACGTGGGCGGCCGGAAGCCAGGTGTGAAAGGGAAACATCGGCACCTTGATAGCAAAAGCCAGGGCCATTGCCAGAAACACCCAGAACTGGAACCTGAAAGAAAATGTCTGTTCCGTCAGATCCGGTATGGAGAATGTACCACCAACCTTGTAAAAGGCAATGATGGCGACCAGCAGCAGGGTACTTCCGGCCAGGGTATACAGAAAGAACTTGACGGATGCGTAGCGACGCTCCGGTCCGCCCCACACGGCAATGAGCAGAAACATCGGAACCAGCATAGCTTCCCAGAAAATGTAAAAGAGCACCAGGTCCAGGGCCAGAAACACGCCGATACAGGCCGATGTCATCAAAAGCAGACTGAAGTGAAATTCCTTAACCCGTTTGGAGATATAGGACCAGGAACACAGAACACATAACGGCAGAAGCAGAATGGTCAAAAGCACCATCAGCAGGCTGATGCCGTCCATTCCCATATAATATGTCAGGCCCCACTGGGGCATCCACGCAATTTTTTCAACAAACTGGTATCCGGGAGTCGTCAAGCTGAATCGAAACAGGGGAAGCGCAAGAAATACCTCTGCGATGCCAACAATTAAAGAGAAGAACCGAACCGTTTTTTCATTCCTGAGAAATGGCAGAACAAAACAGGCGGCTAATGGAAAAAATGTCAAAATGGATAAAATTGGCATTGTTGTCTGACTCATTCGTTCTCCGTTCGACGAAAACTGACGGTCTTATCAATAATTATAAAAGGCCAGTGTGCAAATTAACTGCTATCTTTATAAAAACCAAATCAATGCAAACACGGTCAGTCCAACGACAAGGGCTGTAGACAAATAATCTTGTAAGCGTCCGGTCTGGGTCATGGAAGCAACCCGGCCGACTTTCTGCACCGTATAGGCCGATCCATCCACCACACCATCAATGGCGGCCTTGTCAAACCAGGCCGAACCAGCCGCAATTTTCAGCATGCCCTTCAGGCCGCCGATGCGGTAGAATTCACTCCACCACAGGTCAATGACCTCGATCGGACGTCTGGCAATGGCCAGAACCACACGCCCCACCAGCCGGTAAAAAAAGTCGAAGTCCAGATTAATCTTGGCTTCCGGCTTAAGCTTGTTGCGCATGAAGTAAAACCCGAGGCCCGTAAAACCCAGGAGCA
>JAPLJE010000393.1 GCA_026388755.1 Deltaproteobacteria bacterium
GGTTCTCTGGCTGCGCTTGTTCCCTGCGGGTTGCTCTCTTTGCTGCCGCTTCAGGTTTCCGCCATCCTTCTGATTGCTTTTATCGTTCTATCGATCTGGGCTGCTGAATTGGCTGAAAGCATCGTGGGGCAAAAGGACCCCGGCTGCATCGTGATTGACGAATTTTCAGGAATGATGATTACCCTGCTGGGCATTCATTTCACCTGGCAATCGGCTCTTGCGGGGTTTTTTATTTTTCGGGTAATGGATATTTTAAAACCTTTCCCCATCCGTTATCTTGAACGAACGATTCCCGGCGGGGCCGGCATCGTGGTGGATGATGTAGCTGCAGGCGTCGCGGCTCATCTTGTGTTAAGGCTACTTTTGCTGTCACCCTGGATGACATCGACATAATTGAGCAGGAAGTAGTCTTTGTATGCTATAGCCCAAACGACCTGAGCAGTTCTAACACTTAACACTTTAATATTTAAGGCATTCATTATAAATTGAAATCTACAAGCATTGCTTCCAAAGATATCCGGACCAAAAGCCGCCTGCGCGAGAATGTCGAGGCGATTGCGGTTGCCATCATTCTGGCTCTGTTTATTCGGACATTTATTGTTCAGGCCTTTAAAATTCCTTCCGGATCAATGAAGGAAACCCTTCAAATCGGCGACCATATCCTGGTTAATAAATTCATCTATGGTGTAAAACTGCCGTATCTTCAATTCACCCTGATCCCCCTGAAAAATCCTCAACGTGGCGATATTGTGGTGTTTGAATTTCCTGAAGACAAGGATAAGGATTTCATCAAGCGGGTGGTGGGAGTTGCCGGCGACGTGGTCGAAATTCGCAATAAACAGGTATGGGTCAATGGCGCGCTTCAGCAAGGATCCTTTATCGTCAACAGCGACCCGCATTTTTTTCCCGGGAATCTTCAGCCCAGAGACAATTTCGGCCCTATAACCGTTCCGGAACATTCGCTGTTTGTGATGGGAGACAACCGGGATCATAGTTACGACAGCCGGTACTGGGGATTTGTCAACCTCAAAGCCGTCAAAGGCAAGGCCTTTATCATTTACTGGTCCTGGGACAAGGATAATTTTGGTGTTCGATGGGGAAGACTTGGGAATATTTTAAAATAACGGTTAGTGATGCTGAAATTTACAAAAAAAGACATTCTGGAAATATCCTCCCTGTCGGTTGATGACATTTCCCTGATCCTGGATACTGCCGAAAGGATGAAGGAGATTTCCGAAAGACCGGTAAAAAAAGTCCCGACACTCCGGGGGAAAACCGTGGTTCTGTATTTTTATGAACCCAGCACCCGGACCCGCACCTCATTTGATATTGCCGCCAAGCGGCTGAGCGCGGACAGTATTTCCCTTTCCGGAAGCACCAGCAGCATGGTCAAAGGGGAAACCCTTCTGGATACGGCGCGCAATCTTGAAGCCATGAAGCCGGACGTCATCGTGCTGCGGCATCCTTCGGCAGGCGCTCCGCATATTCTGGCTAAAGCCGTCAGCGCATCGATCATCAATGCGGGCGACGGCATGCATGCCCATCCCACACAGGCCCTACTGGACATGCTGACGGTCAAGCAGCACAAGGGCACCCTTTCCGGCCTTCGCATTGCCATCATTGGCGATATCGCGCACAGCCGGGTCGCCAGATCCGATTGCGAGGGGTTTATCAAGATGGGAGCCAGTGTCATCTTGTGCGCCCCGCCGACCCTGATGCCCAAGGGAATCGAATTCTACGGGGTATCGGTTACCTTTGATATAAACGAGGCCATTGAAGGCGCCGATGTGATCATGATGCTGCGAATTCAGAAAGAACGTCAGTCCGGCTTCTTTTTTCCATCCGAACGGGAATATTCCAGACGCTACGGCCTGAACCTGGAAAAGCTCAAATCCGCCAGATCCGATGTCTTGATCATGCATCCCGGCCCCATTAACCGGGGACTTGAAATCTCCCCGGATGTTGCGGACGGCCCGCATTCGATTATCCTGGATCAAGTCACCAACGGCGTTGCCGTGCGCATGGCGCTTTTATATCTGGTAACGGGAGGAACGCGAAATGCGGACTCTGATTAGGGGCGCACGGGTGATTGATCCGGGATGCCCGAATGGCCGGACAGATGGCCCAATGGATGGTCAGTTGGATGTCCTGATTCAAGATGGCCGGATTGCCGATATTCAACCGGAAGGGATTCTGAAGGTCCCATCCGGAAATGA
>JAPLJE010000024.1 GCA_026388755.1 Deltaproteobacteria bacterium
AGTGGCGCAGGGAATTCGAAGAAACGTTGCAGGATCTGCGCGAGGAGGATATTGCCGGGTCCGGCTTTGCCATCACCGCCTACACCGTACATAGCAATATAGGCGGGGATGCCGCGCTGGCCCGACTCCGCAAACGCATGCGCAAACGGGGATTGAAGCTGCTGCTCGACTTTGTTCCCAATCACACCGGCATGGATCATCCCTGGGTGGAAGACCATCCCGAGTATTACGTTTCCGGAACGGAACTGAACCTGATCCAGGCACCCAGGAACTATATCCGGATCAAACGCCGACAAGGGGATCTGCTGATGGCCCACGGCCGGGATCCCTTCTTCCCGGGTTGGCCGGACACCTTGCAGCTCAACTACGGCAACCCGTCCACACAGGAGGCGATGACCGGCGAGCTGATCAAGATCGCAGGACAATGCGACGGGGTTCGCTGCGATATGGCCATGCTTGTTCTGCCGGATGTTTTCGAGCGCACCTGGGGCATTCCGTCTCAACCCTTCTGGCATCAGGCGACCGAGCGTGTGCGCGAGAAGGTTCCTGGCTTCATCTTCATGGCCGAAGTTTACTGGGACATGGAATGGACCCTGCAGCAGCAGGGATTTGATTACACTTATGACAAACGGCTCTACGACCGACTGTGCGAGGGTCATGCCCGGCCGGTGCGTGAGCATCTCATGGCAGAACCGGACTACCAGAACAAAATGGCCCGTTTCCTGGAAAACCACGACGAGCCTCGGGCAGCGGCTGTTTTCTTTCCGGAAATTCATGAAGCTGCTGCCGTCATCACATTTTTGTCCCCCGGGCTGCGATTCTTTCACCAGGGACAATTCGAGGGACGCACCAAGCGGATCTCGCCCCATCTTGTTCGAGGACCGGACGAACCCATCAACCGGAAGCTGGATCGGTTCTACGAACGGTTGCTTGCCGTGCTGCGCCATCCGGTGATTCGCAACGGCCAGTGGCAACTTCTCGAATGCATTCCCGCCTGGGAAGGCAACGGATCATCCGATGCATTTATCGCGTTTGCCTGGCGGAATTCCGGCGGCGATCGCTTGCTCGTGGCCGTGAACTACGCCCCTTACCAGAGCCAGTGCTATGTGCGACTTCCGTTCCCGGACCTTGACTACGGCCAGTGGCAGCTGCAGGATCTGCTTAGCGAAGCCCGGTATGATCGCGATGGGAGGGATCTGGAGTCACGAGGGCTTTATTTGGATATGGCTCCCTGGCAGTACCACCTATTTGAGATGCGGTGCGCATAGCAAAATGAGTACGACGATTGACTCCCGCTGCTGATATAATAATTTTTATGAAACAAAGGATGGTGGAATATGAAGAGACAGATGGTACACGGGTTGATAAGGGTATTGTGCACTGTCGCTTTTGCGCTCGTCTTTGCCGGCGGGACCGCCCGAGCCGGAGGAATAGGGCTCTACGAGTTCGGTTCGCCCGACGTGGGGCTGGCAGCCGCCGGATATGCCGCCCGTGCGCAGGATGCCTCAACGGTGTTCACGAACCCGGCCGGGATGAGCTGCCTCGACAAATCCCAGGTTCTGGGCGGCTTGCAGGGCCTGTATGGCGATGTGGGATTCAGTCCCAATTCGGGATCGACCGTTTCCGGCAGTGACGGTGGGAATGCTATTGGCTGGGCACCTGGCGGAAGTATTTTTGCCACTCAGAAATTGAATAAGGACTGGAGTATCGGCTTTGGCGTCCTTTCCTATTTCGGCCTCAGCGAGAAATATGATGACAACTGGGTCGGACGCTACTATGTCCAGAAGTCGTCGCTGATAGGGCTGACGCTGACGCCGGCCGTCAGCTACCGGGTGAACGACTGGTTTTCCGTCGGCGCAGGCCTCAACATGATGTATGGCTATATCGACGATCAGGTTGCCGTCAACAATATTGTCGACTCGCGGCCCGACGGGCAGCTCAAATACAAGGACACCAAATGGGGCTACGGCGGAAACTTTGGAATCCTGGTGGAGCCCACGACAGGGACGCGATTCGGGCTTACTTATCTGACGGAAGTCAAACTCGACTTTTCTGCGGTACCCGAGTTCAGCGGTCTGGGTCCCATTCTGCAATCCCAACTGAATCAAAGGGGACTCACCACGAACAATCTGGACATGAACATGACTGTGCCCCAGATGGTCATGCTCAGCGGCAATCATGATCTGAATGAAAAGTGGTCCATTCTGGGCAACGTGGGCTGGCAGAACTGGTCCCGTTTTGGCGAGGTCGAAATCGGGGTCAACTCAACCAATCCCCAGAGCCTGACCGTGAACAGCGATTACAAAGACACCTGGCATGTGGCCTTGGGGACCCAGTATCGACATTCGCAGGCATGGACGTTCACCGGCGGCATCGCCTATGACAGCTCCGCCGTTGATGATGACAAACGATCGGTCGTCGTTCCCATGGGGGAGGCCTGGCGATTCGCCATGGGAGCCCAGTATGCATTGACCCAAGACATTAAGCTGGGAGCGGCCTATGAGTTCATATGGGGCGGCGACATGTCCGTCGATCAATATCGCGGGCCTCTGGCGGGCACGGTATCGGGAGATTTTAACAGCGCGAACTTCAGCGTCCTGGCGCTCAACATCATCTGGAAATATTAGGTGATGTCACCTACATCTCCGGAAGCCCCCCGATTTCGCATTGTTGTAATTTTTCAAACCAGACTGCATGACTCAAGGCAATTCGGGGATGATCCAAAATATGAAAGCCGGCCTGAACGGCAGCGACTGTGATGCGCTGAAAAAGCGCCGGAGAAACATGGCCTTTGGGTTCAACCAGAAGATACTTTCCCCCGGGCTTTACCAGGGAAAATATTTCAGCAACGAAGTTTTCAATACGCGGGGTCTCGTGCACCATCCAGAACGTCAGCGCCAGATCGATCCTGCCGGAATAATGGGTCAGTCCGATGTCATTCGGGGTTGCGCAATGGGGTTGGATCCGATGCCCCATGCCCGTTTTTAATGCCCGCTTCTGAAGGATATCCAGCATTTTCTGCTGAATATCCACGGAAATAACCTTGCCCACATCTCCAACCGTCCGGGCCATGCCTATGGAAAAAAATCCCATGCCGCAACCGATATCCATTGCCGTCATCCCCTCTTTCAGATAAGGGCTGAAAATCTTCTCCGGATTATGAATCAGCCTACGAAACGGATTGTCGAATGTATAGGCCAGCCACCAGGGACAGACATGGGGTTCCGAAAGCAACAATTTTTGAGACAGTTTCATGGAGTCATCCTATCTGACTTATTGCAAGTTCATCAACTGCTGACGACCCTATTCCGGCCTTCCTTTTTTGCCTGATAGAGATTTTCATCAGCTACTTTAAGTATCTGTTCAAATGACGGCGGAGTGGGTTGTGAGATGGGATCAATTCCTGCCACACCAAAACTGGACGTAATGCATATCTGGACATCTTCACAAAAAATCGGTTCACGTGATACCGTTATTCTGATTTTTTCCGCAACGATCCCGGCATTGGATACGGTTGTTTCGGGCAGTACGATGAGAAATTCTTCCCCACCAAACCGCGCCACCCAATCCACATCGTTTCTGATAATGTTCTTGAGGGTTTCTGCGAAACGGACCAGAACCGCATCTCCGGATAGGTGGCCATAGGAATCATTGACTTTTTTAAAATGATCGACGTCGGCAAGAATAATGGAGAGCGGTTTGCCATATCGGATGGAGCGTTTGATTTCAATTTCTATCTGTTTATTCAGATACCCCCGATTATAGCAACCGGTCAAGGGATCCAGGATAGACATTTTTTCGACTTTCTCATTGGCTTCTTTCAAAAGTTTGATCGTTTCCCGAAGCTCCCGGTTCACCTTGTTTCTTTCAATGTGCACGTTGATTCGGGCCAGGAGTTCCTCTTTGGCAAAGGGTTTTAAAAGATAATCCGAGGCTCCGACCTTGAAGACTTCCAGTATCTTGGAATAATCCGACATGGCGGTTAAAACGATAATCGGAATATTCTGTCTGGCAAGATCCTGCCGGATATGCCTGCACAACTCCATTCCATCCATGTTCGGCATGTTAAGGTCGGTAATGACGATATCCATCTTGTTCCCTGCTGTACGCATGATCTCGTATGCCTGTTTGCCGTCCTCGGCCTCATGAACTTCAATTCCTTCCCGGCTCAG
>JAPLJE010000780.1 GCA_026388755.1 Deltaproteobacteria bacterium
AAAGAGAAGCGGGATATCGGTTTCTTCCAGACAGGAAAAAGCCACCCGAAGATTTTCCGACCCGATGGAAATGAGCCCGACCCCATAGCGGTTCAGCAGATGTAGCCGAAGACTCTCTGCATTGACCGTTTTCAGACGGATACACATGAAGTAACCGGAATTAAAGGGATAGACCTGCCAGGCATCCTGATATTTGGGGTCCTGAAGCACCGATTTGACGCGGTTTGCCCTGCGTTTGAGGATTTCAAATTTTTCCCGTTTTTCGGAAGGATTGTTCTGATCTTGCATGGATCTTAATACCAGGGTTTCGCTTAAATGTGACGCATTGGATATGGACCCCCGGACTGCCCCTGCGGTCTTTTTTTCAAGGGCTTCATAAACCGGACGGGCGTTTCCTTCAATTGCAGTGCCATAGGTGATAAAACCCACCCGAAGCCCCCAAACAAAGCTTTCCTTGGTTGCACCGTCCAGCTTGATGGCCATCAGCCGGGGGTGTTTTCCGCAAAGGCGGGCGAACAGAGATTCCTTGAGCGTGTCATCTTCGTAAAACAGTCCAAAATAGGCGTCATCCATTACTGCCAGGACCTGAGCGCCGTTTTGGGCCGCTTGTGTTAATATTTCAACAATCCGGTTGCCCTCGGATTCCGTAATCGTATACCCTGTCGGGTTATTGGGGAAATTCAGCATCACAATCAGCTTGTTGCAAAGCGCAGCTTGGGCTTTGACCGTTTTTTCAAATGCCTCAATATTGAACCCTCCTGCTTTGGAAAACAGGGGGTAGGTTTTAAACTTGGCACCTTTTCGAACATCCAGAATCAGGTTATAATTACCCCACATCATGTCCGGAATAATCACCACATCTCCAGGTTCAACCCATACATCCGCAAACACGCTGATGGCATGGGTGATCCCGTTGGTGACTACAGGAAGACTGATGGTCTTTCCCTGGAGGGAGGGGTTTTTCTGATAGAGCGATTCCTGCCACAATTTTCTTAATGCCGGTAGCCCGAAAGATGGGGCGTATGTCAAGGCGGCTTCGGGCTGGATCCCGTGAATGGCGTTCATGACTGATGAAAAATGCATGGTCCGGCCTTTTTCAGTAGCAATTCCGATGGTTGCATTGAGTTTATGGGCTTTTTCCTTTGCTTCGGCGCTCTGGCTTAGTATTCCCTTGGGGAAGTAAAGGTTTTTTCCAATGGTAGACAGCATTTCCAGGGTGCAGGGGCTGCCTTTTTCAATGTCCTGGTTCAATTGTTCTGCAAGCGGGTTCATGACTTAACTCTCCATAAATGGTCTAACGCGGTTCAGTTCTCGACTTGTCATTGTTCTTTGAATAATATAGCCCATAATGACTGCCGAATCAACAGAATAGGGGGGATATGGTGGTGTTTAACAGAAAAAGAATGGCTGCGTCGTTATGAAACACTTGACAAAGGGATTTCATTCACGTTACGAGAAAAATAAAGTATTCACGCAAATTCAGGAGTCCTGCTCGCCAGACTCACGGAGGAAAATATGAGAATAAAACCCCGGTTTTCGATTGTATGGTGGTTTTTTATCACAGGGGTATTGCTTTTATGGGGATTCTCGGTTGGCGCATCTGCCGAAGAACTGTCTATAATCGAGCTGGAAGCCGGCGTTTATTACACGGTCAAAAAAGGAGACACTCTCTGGGATATTTCCAACCGGTATTTTAATACCCACTGGAGATGGCCTCAGATCTGGAGCGAAAACCAGCAGATTATGAATCCGCACCGAATTTTTCCAGGTGATCGTTTAAGGCTATATCATCAGCTCTGGGATGTTCCCCTTACGTCTGAACAGCCCGAGATCCCATCCCTGATTAATCAGCCGGTCATGGAAGCCAGGTATTTTGTATACTCCTCAATTCATCGTATTGGATTTATAAAGGACCAGCCGGTTGAGGCTTCAGGCCGGATTGCACTGATCAAGGGGGATAAGAATGTTAAAAAAACGATGTTGGGTCAGGATGAGAACATCTACGTTACGCCTACTGCAAGCACGACTTTGAAGGTGGGGGATGTTTATGCGGTATATCGACCGCCGTTTCCGGTATATGATCCTGATATGAAGAACATTTTCGGCGAATTGAAGAACATTGTCGGCGTTCAGTATTACATGACGGGGTTGATCCGGATTGACGAAAGCCGTGAAGGTTTTGCGGTCGCAAAGATCGAAAAAGCGTTTCGTTCCATCATGGTGAATGACATTCTTTTGCCCTATGAGCATCGAACTCCAAAAATTCAACTGATTCCCGGTATGGACAATATCGATGGGAAGATTCTTATGTCCGAAGAAGGTACCGGAATGTTTGGTGATGGTTCAGTTGCCTTTATCAACAAAGGGGTGGAAGATGGGATTCAGATTGGTCAGACTTATGCCATCTACGAAGAATATAAAATTGATGCCATGCTTGACAAAGTTGATTTCGGATCCCTTCTTATCCTGCATACCGAACCTACCACTGCTACGGTTCTCATTACCCGCTCAGACAGAAGTATCCAGTCGTCCGGAAAATTTCGCAGTTCATCTTCTTCTTAGAATCTTTAGTTCGGCTGAAACCGTCAGAGGACAGTTGCGTATGATCATACGCAACTGGTAAAACCCTGCGAGCTTCCCTGAATAGAATGCGATAAATTCAACAAGAAAATCGTCTATTTTCCAAGGGTGGCCAGAGATAGGGATCTTCCCGTGGACCCTGCGAAATAGGAATCCGATTCATAAATACATCAAGGGAATATACATATGAAACGCGCATTGATTACCGGTGTTACAGGACAGGATGGAGCCTATCTGGCAGAATTTCTGCTGACCAAAGGCTATGAAGTCCATGGCATCAAGCGGAGAGCCTCTTCTTTTAACACCCGCCGGGTGGATCATCTCTACCGGGACCCCCATGAGACTGATGTGCATTTTTTGATGCATTACGGCGATCTTACCGATGCGACCAATCTGATCCGAATTGTTCAGGAAGTGAAGCCGGATGAGATTTATAATCTGGCAGCGCAAAGCCATGTCCAGGTGTCGTTTGAAACTCCGGAGTATACGGCCAATTCAGATGCTCTGGGTGCGTTGCGGATTCTGGAGGCCATTCGGATTCTGGGTCTTGAAACCCATACCCGCTTCTATCAGGCGTCAACCAGCGAAAT
>JAPLJE010000216.1:0-2106 GCA_026388755.1 Deltaproteobacteria bacterium
AACTTCCTCCAAGTCCCGGACAGCGTCCCAACAGTTATGGCAGGGAGTGATGACCAGTTTTGCACCGGTGGCCAGAATCTGGTCCCGCTTGACTTTTAGCCCAACGTTTCGCTGTTCACGGTACCGACCCACGCCGTTCATGCCACCACCGCCGCCACAGCAGAAATTATGCTCCCTGTTGGGCCGCATCTCCCGGAAGTCTTCGGCAATATAGCTCATGATTTCCCGGGCGCAGTCGCTGAGCCCTGCATTGCGAATGTAGTTACAGGAATCCTGATAGGTAACCGGCTCCTTGATTTTTTTGGCAGGATCCAGCTTGAGCTTGCCGGTCCTCAGTGCCTCCGCCACCCATTCCACCTAATGAAAGCTGGGAACCGGCGTTTTTCCGCTTTTAAGTCCTGCCCAGTAAGGCCCCTCGATCACGGTTGCCCGGTAGGCGTGCCCACATTCGGTTACGACCATGCGCTTGGGCTTGAGGCGCTCCATGGCATCATACACGGCCTGAACCTGAAGCCTGCATCCTTCCCAGTCCCCGGCAAACATGGCCAGACTCGTTTCCTCCCAGCCGACGCTCGGAACGGTCCAGTTCTCGCCGGCAAGATGAAACAGAATCGCCGCCTCAGCCAGATCCTCAGGGTAATGCTTGGGCTCTCTGGCATTGACCGTGTAAATGATATCCGCATCTTCTTTGTCTATGGGAATCTCGAGCCCCGGCCAGTCTTCCTCGTTTTCTTCCGCCATCCACTGACAGGTATCCACCCAGTCTTCGGAGGTGACATCCATCTGGGCACGGTAGATGCGGTGCATGCCGGAGCCGATCTTCATTTCCCAGGGAACGAACCCCTGGGAAAAGCAAAGCCCCCTCAGATAGCCGAACATCACACCCATATCGATCCCGAACGGACAGTACATGCCGCAGCGGTTACAGCAGGTGCATTTTCCCCAGGCAATGTCCATCGTCTGCATCATGAAGGCATTGTCTACATTCCCGTTTCGCTTGACGATCTCTCCCAGCGTCGACTGGATCTTGTAAGAGGGGACCTGTTTGGGATCCTTGTTGTTTGCCAGATAGAAAAAGCAGCTGTCTGCACACATGCCGCAGTGCGCACAGATTTCGAGCCAGGTGCGGATACGCGACTTGCAGGATTTATCCAGTGTCGCCTTCAGCGCCGCACGATCCACCTCGAGGTGGCTCATTTCCTCGTAATATATTTTTCCACTCTTATCGGCCAGAAGCGTTAAAAGCTCTTCCTTGGTGTTTACCGGTATTTTATTGCAGAGTGTTCCTTCAGGCATAGTATTATTTCCAAAAAAGATAAAGGTAAAGGCATTTTCATGAAGCATGAGCGTGATTACGATTCATGCTTCACGGATTACGATTCACAGTTTTATGTTACCAGACAAGCCCCTTGCTTTTCATGCCGCCGCGCTTGATGCCATAATCCATCCCAAGCTGCGCACGCGATAAAAAGAACCCAACAAAATGGGAAAGCTTGGTGAAGGGTATGGCCATCAGCATGATCTCCCCGGAAAGGATATGGAGTATCAGCCAGAGCTGGTAATTACCCGACTGGTAATGAGCCATCAATCCCGTGAAAAACGGGGCAACAGCCACTGCCAGCATCAGATAATCATAAGCTGTCGTGATAATCCGGACCTCGGGCAGGGCGATTCGGCGAAGTATCAGGAAAACAGCTGAAATCAGGACAACAAACGTCAAAAAATCGGCAGCAGCCTCGGGAATTGTCCAGAGGCTGAATCCCCATCGCTCCAGGAGCAGCAAGTTGTGAGCGAGCAGGAAAATCGGCGTAAACAGGATGCCAATGTGAAAGGCAAATACCAGCACCGTTAGAAGCGGATAACTTCGCCAGCTGTGCGTACCGAACGGAAAGAGCCAGAAGAATATCGACCGCAGCGCGCCTTTGATGCCATAGGACACATTGACCGTATAGGTTACCCTGTCCAGCTTCCAGTCCAGACCTCTGATATACTGAACTACCCGCACAAAAACGCCGACAAAAAAAACCAAAAACGCCAGCCATGCCAGGGGACCGGTTACAAAGTCATACATGGGCGACTCCTTTATGTCTTGTAAAGACTCACTTA
>JAPLJE010000216.1:2129-8278 GCA_026388755.1 Deltaproteobacteria bacterium
TCAACCGGCTGCGAGTCCGTATCGCGATCCGTCAGGAACAGCCAGAAACCGGTTATGGCGCAAAGGGACACGATCATGATCAGATAGGTGATTCCCTTGGTAAATGTCATGAAATCCTGAAGCGTGTAAAATCCGCCTTCCATAATATATCCTCACTTCGGCAAAAGCCTTCTGACTTTCTACCTGAATCGTTAATGCGTGTCTTTATAATCCGGGTGTTCATACAATATCGGCATCTTGGTGACAATAAACCGGAAAACCAGAATACCGACCACAACGATAAATACGGATACCATGATTTCCATCCAGTGGGGAAAATACCGCTCGCTGGATGGGAGTTGCCAGTTAAACGCGATCAATGAGATATTCAGCCGGTTAAGCACAATTCCCAGAACCGTCAATAGAGCCGTCCAGCGAATGAGTTTGACGTTTCTATCCCGAACCCCCACTGCGTAAAGGAAACAAGGCAGTGCGACAAATCCGAGCAACTCAAACAGGAACCATGCCCCATAACCCGTCGTCAGGTAATGCCAGTTGTTGGAGATCGCCAGGCCGATGATCTTGATGGTGAAATATCCTGCAAGAACCAGCGAAGCTGCCTTTCCAAACCCAAGAGTCACACCGGTGTTTTCCTTCAGATGGGTTCCATCCATTTTATCTTCAAAATAATGATGCGACAGCGTGCTTTCAAAAATAACCATGGAAAGCCCTGCGATAATACTGGTTACGAAAAAATACACCGGAAGGTAAGTAGAATACCACAGGGGATGAAGCTTTGATGGCGCAATCAGGTAAAGGGCTCCAAGGGATGATTGATGCAGGGTTGAAAGCACCACACCGAAGATGGTGAGCAGCATGGTCAGACGAACCACCAGATTTCGGGCTTTTTGCAGCCCGAGCCATTCCAGGGCAGCCGGCGTAAATTCAATGAAGAGTACCGTCAGATACAAGGCCACGCAGGCGCCGACCTCAAAGAGGAGCGAAGTAGTCCCCGACTGAACAATGAATGGATAGGGAAGCCTCCAGGGACGACCGACATCATAGTTCAGCGCAAAAACAACCAGGGCATACCCCAGAAAACCGGTTAAAATGGCTGGCCGGACTGCCGAATGGTAGCGCTTCATTCCAAAAATATACACGGCCGCGGAGGTAACAAAACCGCCTGCTGCCAGGGAAACCCCGCAGAGAAGATCAAATCCGATCCACAAACCCCAGGGATTGTTGTCGGAAAGATTGGTGACTGCGGCAAGTCCTTTTGTGAATCTCAGCACCGTAATAAAAAAGCCAATGACCAAGATAATCCCCGCAAAGATATTAAAGGGGGTTAGAAGCGATTTGTTGACGGACAGGGTTTTTTCAGACATCCGATGCCTCCTGTTTGACGCTGGCGGCTTCATCCAGAGCTTTTTTTACAGCCTGTTTGATGGCCGAATCCTTATCTTTCTGGGCGTCTTTCCGGGCTTTATCCAGCTCGCCGGCCAATTTTTGTTTTGCCAACGCCTCGGTTTTTTCAACTGCCTCAGCCACTGCCAGAGCCTGTTCTTCGGCAGACACCTTTTCCTTGCGCTGGGTGATGGCATAGATTCCGGTCAGCAAAACCGGCCATAGCCCCACAACGATGGGTACAGCCCCCAGAGCGCCGGAAGTCAGTTCGGGGGCCGGGGTAATGCCCAGATCTTCCCTCATGCCGATTTGTTTAAACGGAGCGCCTGAAATGTACAACCAGCTTGTCCCTCCCATCTCGGTTTCGCCATAAATGTGGTCCACATACCGTTCCGGATGCTTTTTAATCCTTTCGCGGGCAATATTCAGGATATCCCTGCGCTTGCCGAACGTGAGGGCCTCTTTGGGACAGGCTTCGACGCAACCCGGAAGCTGGCCTTGCAAAATCCGGGGACGGCACATGGTGCATTTCATCACCCGCGGGGAAAATGCATTGTCGTATTCATAGCAAGGAATTTCAAATGGACAGGCGACCATGCAATAGCGGCATCCGACACAAACGGTGTGATCGTAAGTTACAGAACCTTCTGGCGATTTCTTAAACGCTTTTACAAAGCAGGCCGAAGCACAGGCAGGCTCCAGGCAGTGATTGCACTGTTTTTTTACAAATATCGGCTGTTTTGAATTCGTTTCATTTTCAAACCGGTTCACTACCGTGAATGCCTTTGCCGTAGTCCGGCGTTTTTGATTCAGGACGGTTAAATCTTTAAACGGCAGGTCCGGCGGCGGAAGTTCATTGACTTTGTTGCAGGCTGTTTCACATGCCCGGCATCCTACGCACAAGGAAATATCATGCAGGATTGCAAAACTGTCCGGATATCCCTTGAAATGAACTGTGGAAGAAGCATTGGCGCTTCTTCCCAAAACAGTGCTTGCGCCTGCTGCCCCGATCCATCCCAGAAACCTTCTTCGTGTTAACGACATGTCGCTACCTCTGTTGATACGAATCATGATCAGGAGTTCGAAAGAACCGCTTTCCCGAACTTCCGCTCTTTCTGACTTCGATATTTATCCCTAATATCCTTCTGTCTTCCGTCTATCTACCTGAGCAGTTACTTTTTTTCCTTGTGACATTCCGTACAGCCCATGGGTTTTTCCATTCCCATTGCCTTATGGCAGCCCATGCACTGCTGATGGTAGGCACCCAGCAGTCCGGGTGCCATAAGATTTTTTTCGTTAAAGGGCTTGTTGTGGCAGCTCTGACATTTAGGAGGCTTCATCGAAACCGGACTATTGTGATGACATCCCTGGCAGAGGGTCATCTGATCCGGATGAAAATTGCCTGCCAGTTTGTTGTCAGCAATATTTTTCAAAAGTGTCTGTGCAACCTTGCGATGCGGAAACTCAGCTGGTTCAAACTGTTGAACCAGGGCCTTGATCACCACTTTTTCCGGAATATCCTTCAGCATCTGTTCCGAAAAGGGAGCGGCCATAGAACTTCGGGAATCCAGCATCGCTCTGGCCATCAGGGGCTCTTCGCTTAAGGGAATCGGCTCGGTAGTCTGCAGAATGGGTTTCATGTGACATTTCAGACAGGCCAGTTCGTCTTTTTTCGTTCTATCGATGAAACTGTGGCAGCCGGCACATTTGACATCGGCTTTCTTGAGGTCATGGCAACCCTTACAGCTTTCGACGGAATTCGCCTGATGCATGGCACGGTCCAGTGTCACGCCTTTGCTTTCTTTGGTACCGATCAGGCTATGGCATTTGCTGCAGGCGTTCAGGTCTTCATGGTGACAGACACGGCAGGTATCCATATAGCCTTCGTGGGCTTTGTGATCAAATGGCGTAAAATTCATGTGGATTTCGGGCTGCAACTGATCTTTGCTGGTTTTGATCAGAACCGCATCCGGCTGGTTGCGTTTGACGCGGGGAACATCTTTTACCTTTTCGATCATGGCCTGCTGTTTCGGGTCATGGCATCCGCTGCATAGGGTCGGGCCCGCTTTTTTCCCGGCGGCAACGGTTTTTCGGTGACAGTCTATGCAGCCGATGTGCGAGGCCAGTCGATCGGAAATACGATTTTCCTCTGTGACTTCCTTATGACAGTAACGACAGGAGCTTTCTTTTTCCTTGGCATAAAATAGTTTTTTGGTTTTTTCATCATATTCATGGTGGCAAAACTCACATTTATTCTCATGAGCTTTGGTGTGGCGGAAGTGAAGGGATTTGTCAAAGCCCATGGGCTGGCTAATGGAAACAACATCGGGTTTTTCTTTATGACAGCCTCCGCATTCAACCGGGCCAGCTTTTTCGCCTGCGGATGCGGTCTGCTTATGGCATTCGATACAGCGGGAATGATACAGGTCCATGACCTGTTTCTTGGAATCATCCTTGAGTCTCAGAAATTTTAAAGAAAGTCGATCTTTTTCGGTTAAATGGCAGGCAGCACAGTCTTTTTTATTTTTTTCCAGAGCCTTGGTATGATTGTCATGGAGAAATTCAACACCCGGACGCTCCAGCTTTCCAAAAGCTTTCAGCATATCTATCATAATCACATCTGCATGTTTTTGATCCCCTTCCTGCGGCTGACTCTCGCTGCCATAAGCGACAATTCCCCAGATGGATACAATGACAATTGCAGCCGGTATAATGGACTTAATCAGTAAAGATCTCACTTTCCCCATGATACGATTCCTTGTGAAATATCAATGCGCAATAATCAATTAATTCAATGAATAAAAAAACCACTGATCGATAGCATATATAAAATAAATCAATTTGTGTAAGATCAAATCCGCTGACTTGCGGCATTTTCCAAAGGCATCGTCTTTGAACGATAAAAACTCATGGGGATTTCGTTTGGGTGCACATGGTTGACGAAATCCCTCTGGCTCCCATTTTGAAAAGGGGGGAGCTTTTGCCTTTAGTCGACGATATTACACTGGGTTCAGCGGTTGAGACTTGAATGTTATTAGTCGAGAACTTTTGACATGTCAAAAGTTTTTTTCCAACGACGTCATGTTTTTTATATTAATTTTTATATTCCTGTCCGGTTTCTTAAATGCTGCTATTTTTATTGGGAATTTGGAATTGACTTTTAGCATCAGACAATTGTAATGGAAGAATATCGTATTTTGTTTACCAGACATTCAATCTATGACATCGGGCATCCATTAATACTTCTTTTTGAAGCATTATCTTTAATTACCATCAGCATAGGAGGCTGTATTCACATGACAAAACAACGGTTCATGACTTTCATCGTGTTCGGGGCCATCACATTTTTTTTGATGAGTAACGCCATTGCCGATTCCGATACAAAGGGTGAAACATCCCCGTCAGCGGTTCAAAAAGATCAGGGATCAGCCTCTGTATATCGCGACTTTGCCGATGTTCTGGTTCCCAGCGAAATGGAGCCCGATTCCGATTCCTCTTTTGTTTATACAACCTCCGGGCTGACAGTAGGGGTTATGACTGTCAAAGGCCGTGTGGAAACTGAATCGCTTATTGCCTTTTTCCAAAACAACATGGTTAAGGACAACTGGAAACTGATCAGCCGTTTTAAATCTCCCAAAACCCTCATGCTTTTTCGAAAGGAAGCCCGGTGGTCTGCGATCATTATCAGCGAAGGATTTTATTATACCTACGCGGAAATATGGGTTGCACCCACTGTGGGGGATGCCGATACCGGATTGCTGAAATAGCGCAAGGCAATTGCCATGTTGTCATCGTTAACAGATAAGTCTGTCGTTCTGGGGGTGTGCGGCGGCATAGCCGCTTATAAAAGCGTTGATCTGCTCAGACTCATCACCAAATGCGGAGCTTCCGTCCGGGTGATCCTGACGGAGAATGCCGGACATTTTGTCGGGCCCATGACGTTTGAAGCCCTGTCCGGCCAGCCAGTATGCCAGAGCCTGTTTGAAAAAGGCGGGAATACTTCCATCAAGCATATCGAATGGGCGCAAACAGCCGACGCCGTCGTTATTGCGCCGGCGACCGCCAACATCATCGGGAAACTGGCCTGCGGCATTGCAGATGATGCATTAAGCACGTTCATGCTGGCCGTGACAGCCACCCGGCTCCTCTGTCCTTCCATGAATTCCAACATGTATCTGAATGATGCCGTTCAGCACAATCTCAACACGCTCAAAAGCAGAGGATATCAAATTGTCGAGCCTGGCTCCGGCTTGATGGCCTGCGGTACTACGGGACCCGGAAGACTTCCGGAACCCGTTGATATTCTCGATGCGCTGATCACTTCGCTGACAGAAAAGGATCTTTGTGACAAACACATCCTGATCTCCGCCGGCCCGACAAGAGAGTATATTGATCCGGTCCGATTCATCAGCAATCCGTCTTCCGGGAAAATGGGATTTGCAATTGCAAGAACAGCTGCTCAGCGCGGTGCGACAGTTACCCTGGTCTCAGGGCCATCAGAGCTGCCAGACCCTTGTAATGTTCATGTTATTCGTGTGGTTTCGGCGCAGGAAATGGCGGATGCGGTTTTTTCGGTTTTTGATCAGGCGGACGCCGTCATCAAGACGGCTGCCGTATCCGACTACCGGCCCAAAATCCAGTCGGATCACAAAATTAAAAAAGGATCAGACGAACTCACATTAACACTTGAAAAAACCCAGGATATTCTGAAAGAATTGGGAAAGCGGAAAAACGACCAGGTCCTGGTCGGGTTTGCTGCGGAAACA
>JAPLJE010000349.1 GCA_026388755.1 Deltaproteobacteria bacterium
GGTTAAGAAACAATGATTAATACCCGCTTACCCCAGCCGGTATCCTGGCCCATCCCCGCCTTCGGGACAGGTCCAGGTGATGTTCCGGAAGGGGTCCTTGACATCGCAGGTCTTGCAATGAAGGCAGTTTGATGGGTTCAGCTTCAGCTCTTTCCGGCCCGTTTTTTCATCCACTCGGATTTCATAAACATTCCCCGGACAGAACCGGGTACAGGGGTTTTGGTACGTTTCATAACATCGCGTCACACAAATCTCCGGATCATGAACCACGAGATGAGAAGGCTGATCCTCCCGGTGCAGGGTTTTGGACAGATAGACACCGGTCAATTTGTCCACGACCAGGACCCCATCAAAACATTTTACATCGATCGGCATAGGCACCGCTCCGGGCTTTGCCGGCTTCAATGTCTTGTAATCTTCCTCCAGTGGGAGCCGATCCCGGAATCCCAGGCCGTCATTCAGATATTGCGCAGCCAGGTGGATAAATTTGATCGGCGCTTTTTTACTCAAGGCGGCGGAAAAGTTTCTGCCCTCTACCAGTTCTTCCCGCAGCCAGCTTTTTTCAAAAAGTTCGGAATATTGGCTCAGGGTTCCGACTGAAAAATCTCCTTTTTCAACAGCATGGCCAATGGCTTCAGCAGCCAGCATTCCGGATTTCATGGCGGTATGAATGCCCTTTAGGGCTGGCGCATTGTGCATGGCGGCCGCTGCCCCGACAAAAAGGCCGCCACCGACGCAAAGTTTCGGCATGGTATGGTAACCGCCGATGGATACGGTTCTGGCGCCCTGTTCAATGACTTTTCCGCCCTGAATAATGTCGGATACAAACGGATGCAGCTTGAAGCGGATAAACGCATCATAGGGATCTATAAGCGGGTCCGAATATGACAGAGCGGTGAGATATCCGATGGCAACCTGATTGTCCTTCATTTCATAGATGAATCCGCCGCCCGGCGTGTTCATCCCCAGGGGATAACCCAGAAAATGCAGATCATTCCCGTAACTCGAAACAAAATAATTCTTTTCCGGCAGCTCGATGATTTCTTTGATGCCGGTTTCGAACACATCCGGCATCGACCCTGAAATTCCCAGCCTGCCGGTAATTTCCTTCATCAGACTGCCGCGAGCCCCTTCTCCGAACACCGTGACCTTGGCCAGAATGTCAACCCCGGGCTCATAATTGCTTTTGGGCAGGCCATCTTTGCCGATTCCCTTGTCCCCGGTTCTGACCCCGATGATGGATGAGTTGTTGGCATCGTAAAGCACTTCTTTTCCGGCAAATCCCGGCAATATATTGACCCCAAGACCCTCTGCAATCTCCGCAAGCCATCGGCAGTACCTGGAAAGGCTGATGATGTAATATCCCTGGTTTTCCAGATAGCTGGGTACAAACGGAATGCGATAGGCCTTTTCTGTAGACAGAAAGTAGATTTCATCGTCTCTGACGGTGGTTTCAATGGGGCAACCCCGGGCTGAAAAATCCGGGACGAGTTCTTTGAGCGCAATCGGGTTCAAGATGGCGCCGCTCAGGCTGTGAGCGCCAATTTCTGCGCCTTTTTCAATAACGGCGATCTCAATGCTCAATCCCTTTTCCCCGGCCAACTGCATCAGCCGAATCGCCCCGGCAAGGCATGCAGGCCCGGCGCCGACAAAAAGGACATCCACTTCCATCGATTCATGTTCACTGTTCATCTACGATCCTCTTTCCTAAAAGCATATCGCTTAAGTCTTTCGGTCTATCTCATTCAATGACATCTCTATATATCTGATCAGTTACTTTTGAGTTTTTTGACTTCTTCCGTAATCATCGGTACGATTTCAAAGAGATTGCCGACAATGCCATAATCGGCTTTGGAAAATATCGGGGCTTCCGGGTCCTTGTTGATGGCCACAATGACCTTTGAGGTCTGCATACCTGCAAAGTGCTGAATCGCGCCGGATATGCCGCAGGCAATATAGACATTGGGAGAGACGACTTTTCCGGTCTGGCCGACCTGATCCGATACGGGCCGCCATCCTTCATCCACCGCCGATCGGGATGCGCCGACAGCGCCCCCCATTTCAGCTGCCAGCGTTTCAATGACCGAAAAATCATTTCCTCCCATTCCCCTGCCACCGGAGACCACAACATCGGCTTCGGTCAATTCGATTCTGCCTGCAGCCTCCATCTGCCTACCCAGACAGGATGTCCGGGGTTTTTCCAGAACGACCGGATAGGATTCAATCTGTCCGGCTCCGGATGCAGTTGCCGACGCAAAGGCATTGGGCCGAAGGGTGATGATCCCTGGGCTGCTTTCTATCACGACATCTGCCAGAACCTTGCCGCCATACATGGGGCGGGTAATCGTCAGCCTCTGGTTTTCAAATCGAAGAGATATACAATCCGTTGCCAGCGGAGCACCGAGCCGGGCCGAAAGTGCGGCGGCCAGGTCCTTGCCCTGTGTGGTTGCACCCATCAAAACAAAGGCAGGGGCTTCTTTTTGTATGATTTCCGCTGTCACATGGGTGTAAGTTTCCGTAAGATAATGTTTCAGGTCTGAATGCTCGGCAGCCAGGATTTTGTCCGCGCCATAAGCAACCAATTGTTTGGCCGCATCCTGAACGCCGTCTCCCAATATAACGGCAACCAGTTTTCCCCCCAGGGTATCGGCCATTTTTCTGCCCTGGCTCAGGGCTTCAAAGGACACTTTCCGGAAAACGCCGTCCACATATTCCGCAACGGCAAGTATATCTTGCGACATGATTATCTCCTTGAAAATAAGGCAAGAGGCGATGTTCCCTTTACCTTCTTGTTGTTACAACTCATGGTTCAGGCTGAAGATTGAAGTATCTTTCAACCATAAGGTTAACACATTCTATTGTGGACATGGTTTAAGTCTGACTTTTGGCGTAAGAGCGGCTCTTTCATATTGCTGCGGCCGGCTGTATGGCTTTGTTTGGCCAACCCTCGTCAACCGTGAAAGACTGGCCAAGGCTTTTTAAATTACTGAA
>JAPLJE010000666.1 GCA_026388755.1 Deltaproteobacteria bacterium
TAAAATGGGAGATTATTCAGTCGTAAATGACAATTGTACCTTGCAGACGCACCTTTTTGAAGATCGGGTGATGAAAATGTCTTACGTTGATATTGGCCGGGAGTGCAGTGTCGGCGGGATGTCCGTCGTGCTCTATGACTCTAAAATGGAAGATCGCTCGGTTTTGGAGCCGCTCTCCGTTTTGATGAAAAGCGAGACGCTGCCTGCCAATACGGTCTTCATTGGTGCACCGGCAAACAAACGGTTGATGAATTGAACCTTTTACTTCATCATGAATTTTACGACAGGAATTGTTCATCTTTTACTATCTTGCTTTGCTTAAACAAATAACAACTTCAACCATGGGAAAATCTTACGGTTCTAAAGTTATTGATTTTAAGTAGCTTATATTTAGGTTTTAATTCTATTTTTTGAAATATGACTGGAAAGAATAAGAATTTGATAAAGTTTATTTTTGCCGGATGCTTGCTTATTCATGTTTTTACTACCGTGAAGGCTCAGCCATCCAATTTTCTGAGTAATCCTTATAAATATCTGGAGAATGTGGCTGTTTTTGAACTAAACCAGCAGGAGGGACATACAGTTTGCATTCCGGCTAAAAATTCGATAGAAGCATTGAATCTCCAAAAATCAAAATCGGAGAACGTATTGATGTTAAACGGGAAATGGAAGTTCTTCTTTGCCAATACACCGGAAGGAACGCCAAAGGATTTCTTTCTCCCAAATTATAATGACAAAGGATGGTCTGATATTTCCGTTCCTTCAAACTGGGAGATGCAGGGGTTCGGTGATCCTCTGTTCAGGAATGTGCAGACTCCTTTTCCTCCGAATCCGCCGCATGTTCCGAGGGAATATAATCCGACCGGATCATATAGAAAGGTATTCAACCTGCCTGCCAACTGGAAAGGGAAACAAATCATCCTGAGACTCGAAAAAACGGCTTCTGCCTCGTTTGTATGGATCAATGGGAAAGAGGTGGGCTACAACGAAGGGGCGCAGGAACCTGCAGAATATGATGTGACGAAATATGTGAAATCAGGGCAAAATACGCTGGCAGTAAATGTTTACAAATATTCAGACGGGGTTTATCTGGAATGCCAGGACTATTGGCGTTTGGCAGGAATTTTTGACGATGTATGGCTGTATGCAACACCTGAAGTACACCTGTTTGACTGGTATGCCATCACCGATTTGGATGATAATTACAAGGATGCCAATTTGAAATTGCAGTTTAACGTAACTAACCAGACTAAAGCGATTCAAAAAAATTTCAAGGTTCGCACCTCTCTTTTGGATGCATCCAATAAGGCAATCAAGAATATTTCATCTGAAACATTTCAGATCAATCCTGGTAGCAAACAAACCATCCGGCTATCAACTACTGTTCCAGATCCTAAGAAATGGTCGGCAGAAATGCCAAATCTCTATCATCTCACCATGGAACTGATCAATGGAGAGGGGCAGACCGAAGAGGTAATTACAGGGCGAATTGGTTTTAAAGAGACTGAAATTCGTCATCAGGTGTTTTATCTGAACGGGAAAGCCATTAAGCTGAATGGTATCAACAGCCACATGCAGCATCCCGATTCAGGACATGCCATGGATGAAGCTACCATCCGAAAAGATTTCGAAATCCTGAAGCAGTTCAACATCAACTGTGTACGAACCTCGCACTATCCTCCTGTTTCGAGGTATCTGGAACTTGCCGATGAATATGGTTTGTACATCATCGATGAGACAGGTGACGAGTCGCATGCCACTGAATTTGTCTCGAAGAATCCGGCCTGGGAACCTATGTACCGCGAGCGGGTACGTAAAATGGTGTTGCGCGACAGAAACCATCCCTCCATTTTGTTTTGGAGTGCTGGCAACGAAAGTGGTGAGGGGCATAATATCTGTGCGGTGATTGACGAAGGCCACAAATATGATTCAACGAGATTCTGGATGTACGGTGGCAACGCTTTTTCCCATCCCTGCG
>JAPLJE010000016.1 GCA_026388755.1 Deltaproteobacteria bacterium
CGCATATCATATCTTCAAGGCACTATTCTTCATTCAGCCTGTCAGCCCACTGCTCATTCCTTCCTTGGACTTGTCCGTGATATATGCAGTTTTATTTGGCATAGTTGCGTCAACTCCCTTGGCACCAGAGATTAAATCTCTCTTGCTCTCGACAACGAATCGTACTCTAAAGTTGTTTGGTAGTTTTCTTGATATCTCTTGGGCCTTTCTGGTATTTATCGTCAGTATGGCCTACCTCGCGAACTCTACCTACAATCCGTTCATCTATTTTCGATTCTAGGAACCATATATGAACAGAACTGCTACTAAATTCTTAACGAGTCTCTCGAAACTGTTTATGCCTGTTACGTTTCTATTGCTTCTTTTCATGCCAATTATCCAAATGAGCTTCAACGTACTCCCTGACTACAAAGCTAGTGACAATCGTGAAATGGCAAAGATGCCGGAACTTTCTATAGTTAGTTTAACGGCTGTTAAGCAATTTACTCAGGACTATGAAATCTACTTCAATGACAACTTCGGGTTGCGTAACTCACTGATCCGGATAAATGCTCTGATAAATTTCCACCTGCTAAACAAGTCCCCGGTACCGGACGTTGTAATCGGGAAAAATGGCTGGTTGTTTTATAATTCCGCTACAGATGGTGTGAATCTGCCGGATTTTATGGGCTCTGTACCGTTTAGTGCCGACGACATCAAGAACATTGAAATAAAGATGAAAGCCTTGCAAGAGGAATTTAGAAAAAGGAAAATTGTATTTGTTGTGGCTCTATCCCCTAGCAAACATACTATCTATCCCGAGATGCTACCGGATGAAGTTCTTTCAAAAAAAGGCAAGCTTACGCGGGCGGATCAAATCGATGAAGTTCTTCCCAGGATTGGAGTTCGGTTTGTTGATCTCCGAAATGAGCTAACCAGAGAAAAGGAAACCAACAAAATTCCTCTTTACTACTTGACTGATACACATTGGAATAACCTCGGTGCGTTCTATGGCTACCAAAGATTGGCCAATGCAATTCATCAAGAACTTCCAAATTTCAGGGGTCTAAGCTATGACGACTTCGATGTTAAAGTGGAAAGAAATCCCGGTGAAGGAGATATTGCCAACATGGTCAGCATGTGTGGTACGTTGACTGACTTTATTGTTAAGTTCATACAGAAGAGACCGGCAAAGGCAACTGCAGTTAAATCAGACTATGGTGATATATCGATTTGTTACGAGGTAAACGACACAACACTTCCTAAGCTCTTGGTGTTCCGAGACTCATTTTTCTCCGCTCTGATTCCTTTCTTGACCGAAAGTTTCTCAAGGAGTGTATTTCTCTCGCAGCTTTTTGTTGATCTTAGCATTGTGGACAAAGAGAAACCCAATGTGGTTGTCCTAGAGTTTGTTGAGCGGTACTCCAGTGTTCTAATGTAGCCAAATTCTCTGAAAGTGAACTTTCTAACATCCTAAGGGACTGACGGAATACTTTTTATTTTACAACACGGAAAGAACACACCAATAGTTAGGCTACAGCACACCAGAAGAGATATATCGGAAAGCGATCGGTGGCGTAGCCAAAAATGTGGATAAATTCAAAGATAAGGAAATACCTCTAATAAAAGTAGTAACCGGGGCAGCTCCTTTCCGCAGCGGGTTGATCGGTTACCCTCTTCAACTCGGCTCATTATTGTCTTGACAGATGGGTCCGCTTCACTTACCAGCTTTAGAAAAGGAAGATAGGGGAATACGAAAAACCAAAAAAAACCACGTAAGCCAAAGCAAAGGATAGTCCCACGAATAGTTATGATTGAAAAAATAATGAATTTTAGCCAACAAGAGATTTGGATCTATGGTATTTTCATTACAGTAGCCATGGGCATTGCCGGCATAGTGCTCACTCACGTCTTCGCAGGAAAAAGGGAAAAAGAAGAAATCTTATCTCTGACTCCATTGCTTTTCGGTCCGCAATAGATGCTGAATGTCTTGATAAGTTTGACGATCACCATCTATTGCTCGCCCTGAATCACGGCTTTGTCGGTAATCCTGGGGAAAAAATTGAAGGAGAGTATTTCAAGCACAAAAAAGCAGTTCACGAGTTCTGAAATTATCTCGGCATAATAGATAGGTACCGCCTTGACAAGGCATGGAAGGAATATCACGGCGGCAAAGAAGAGCACCCAGACCTTGGGCAATACTGTTTTCAAAACGATGGTCATAAAATTCTCAAAAGGAGGCTCTGCCGACTGAAGAATATCGGAAATAAAAAATAGACTGAAATTCATATTTGCCTCATATTTCACTCAACCAATTGCTTAACGGCGACCTCGCTACGTTCGGCGCGTTAGCTCTGCATTAGGGTTCACCCATCAAAATAGGAGAAGAGACATGCCGCAATGGCCTCACCAAAGTGAAGTGGACGTTTTTTTCGGTAATCCTCGTGGGCGGGATGGCGCTGCCTCAGCTGCGTGGGAACGTGCAAATATTGCAAGGATTCAAGCTCCATGGCCACTGGTCACATCATGGGATGGGGCATCTGTGGGAGGCATCAGCATCCACAGGAAATGTTCCGAGAGTTTACTACGTGTGCTAAACGCCATATGGGACGCCGCGGGCCAGGATGTGCGTAAAATTCGTGAGTGGGGTATGCATTTCTATGGTGGCGGCTATAACTTTCGGCTCATGCGTGGTAGCAATCGCCTTTCCATGCATTCGTGGGGGTGCGCCATCGATTTTGACCCGGCCCACAATACTTTTGGAGACACCACGCCCAATTTTGCGAACTACCCAGAGGTGCTCAAGGCATTTGCTGATGAGCAATGGACTTGGGGAGGCAACTGGACCAAACCAGATGGCATGCATTGGCAAGCAGCAGATTTATGATGAGAGAGCAAAGCGGGGCCAAGGAAAAACAGGGACATCCATTGGAATATTGATGAACTAAATTAAGTTTTTTGAATGAAGAAGCCAATAAACCAATGGACGTTCTCAAAACCCGTCTCCAAAACCTCCCCTCGATTAACCAGCGGGCGGAGCTTACAGCGGGATAAGCCCGCCATCGCTCACATTAGTTGTTATGAGTTTCGTTTTCCAATGGAGGAAACATGAGGATTTCAAGACTGACCGTGGTAACACTTGGTGTAGCCGATTTAAGGAAAGCAACGAAGTTTTATGAAGCTGTGCTCGGTACACCTCCAAATACTTCTTATGATGGCGTTACCTTTATTGAGCTTCCTGGAACTTGGATTTCCCTCTATCCGCTTGAAAACCTGGCAAAAGACATCTCACCTGAAATTCCGGTCACTCGAAGTGGTTTCAGCGGAATCTCGTTTGCCCACAACGCGCACAGCAAGGACGATGTCATTGCCATAATAAATCGTGCGAAGTCGGCGGGTGCCTGTGTCGTGAAAGAGCCGCAAGATACATTCTGGGGTGGTTTCAGCGGATACTTCGCCGATTTGGATGGCTATTTCTGGGAAGTGGCCTGGGGACCGATGTTTGAGTTTGCGGAGAATGGTGAATTGAAATTCAAAGTTGATGGTCTCGTAAAAAGTCTAACAATCTAACTATCTGAATAAACATGTAATAACTATAAATATCTCTTGCTATTTTTGTGATTTATTGATATTGAACATTCATAATATCAAACTCTTACGGACAAA
>JAPLJE010000301.1 GCA_026388755.1 Deltaproteobacteria bacterium
AATAACCGTATTTTTTTTCTGGGGGGTGGTTCATATTTTTTCTTTGCCGCTCCAGGTCTATAAAATCGTTGAACAGGTTTATTTTATTGGCATGAAATCGGTTTTTGTCATCTGCCTGACAGGCGCGTTCACCGGAATGGTACTGGGTCTTCAGGGATATTACACGCTGGTGAAATTCGGTTCCGAAGGCGTGCTGGGTGCTGCCGTGGCCTTGTCGCTGGTTCGGGAAATGGGACCGGTGCTGACCGCAATCATGGTCGTCGGCAGAGCCGGTTCCGCAATGGCTGCCGAAATCGGCATCATGCGGATATCCGAACAGATTGACGCGCTTGAAACCATGGATATCGATCCAGTAAGATTTCTGGTCGGTCCCAGAATTGCAGCAGCGCTCATCAGTTTTCCGCTGCTGACCGCCCTGTTTGATGTCATCGGAATATTTGGCGGATATCTGACGGGCTCGCTCCTTCTGGGAATCAATCCGGGCATTTATTTTGCACGTGTTGAATCCAGCGTGTTGATGAAAGACATATCCGGCGGCTTTACAAAATCCATCGTGTTCGCTTTGGTGGTGGTTACCGTGTGTTGTTTCAAGGGGTATTTTACCCATTTGCAGTCCGATGGGTTTGGATCCAAAGGCGTCAGTCTTTCAACAACATCCGCTGTGGTCCTGTCCTGTGTGTTGGTGTTGATTACGGACTATATGCTGACTTCTATTCTACTGTAGCGTTCTACAGATATCAGGGGGTCAGGGACCCGTGTTTTACTGGTCCCTGATCTTTTTTTATTCAGGATTTGTTGGAGTCATAATAAGTCATCAGGATTTGGCTGAAACATGTTAACAATTTTTGGTGGTCATTCATGAAAACACCGCTGATCCAATTGAACGATATTCATAAATCATTTGGCTCCAACAGGGTTCTGGACGGTATAACGCTCAGTATTTATCAGGGGGAGATTACCACCATCATCGGAAAGAGCGGGGGCGGGAAAAGCGTTCTGCTGAAGCACATTATCGGTCTTTTGGAACCGGATGCCGGCCAGATTCTCTTTAATGGCCAACCCCTTTCCGGAATGAAACGACCCGAACGAAAAGCCCTGAAACGAAAATTCAGCTACATGTTTCAGGGGAACGCACTGTTTGATTCATTGACGGTCTATGAAAACGTTGCTCTGCCACTGAAGGAGACAGCGTCTTTGCCGGAAAAGGAAATTCGCCGGCGTGCTGCTGAAAAGATGACCCATCTGGATATTCTTGGAAATGAAGACAAATACCCGTCACAACTCTCCGGCGGAATGAGAAAACGGGTTGCACTGGCAAGAGCTTTGATGACTGATCCGGAAATCATTCTATTTGATGAACCCACGACAGGCCTGGATCCTATTCGAAAAAACGCTGTTCTCAGCATGATATCCGACTATCAGAAGAAATTCGGGTTCACCGGCGTTGTGGTCAGTCACGAAATTCCGGATATTTTCTATATTTCTCAGCGCATTGCAATGTTGAACAATGGCCGAATTCTGTTCGAGGGAAGTCCGGATGAGATTCAACGTACTGACGTGCCTGAAATTCGAAACTTCATTTATGGATATGAAGACGGGCAGGATGCTCACACCAAAAAGGACCGTCAGCCTTATGTTGAGCGGCGTTTTTTACAGGAAATGGTTCGCCTGCAGAATCACCATATTACATTTTCGCTGGTTCTTTTTACATTTGACAATATTGATAAGATCTATGAACACGCCGAACATATTGCCGGGCAGACCGTAATGGAAAACCTGGCCCTTGAAATTCGCCAAAAAATTGCGATTATCGATTCCTGTTCTCGATTTGGGCTGAACAAAATCGTTCTCCTGCTTTCGAATGCCGACAGAATCCAGGCCCATGCATTCTGCGAGAGCCTGGCCAGTGATATTCAAGGCAAAGACCTCATAGAAATTAAACCCAATCCAGAATTCTGTTTTTCCATCAGCGTGGGTTTTGCCCAGGCAACCCAGAACAGCAGTCTGGAATCGCTGCTGGAAACTGCTGAGTTCAGTTCAAACCTGTTTTATAAATTCAAAGTCTGCTGATTTGGAGGAATGATGCAAAAGACATCAATTGAAATGGCCGTTGGAATATTCATGCTGATCGGAATTGCCTGCGTGGGATATTTAACCATTCAACTCGGTAAGATGCAATGGATCGGTGATAACTTCTATGCTCTGGAGGCCAGGTTTAAGTCTGCTGCAGGGCTTAAGGCCGGCTCCCAAATAGAAATTGCCGGAGTTCAAGTGGGCCAGGTAGACGCCATTCAATTTGATACGAAACGCCAGATGGCCCTGGTTCGATTGAAAATCCAGAAAAATATCGTGCTGACAGATGATGTCATCGCGTCTGTGAAGACTTCCGGCCTGATCGGGGATCGTTACATCAAGCTGACCCCGGGCGGATCGGACCTGGTACTGAAACCCGGGGACCAGATTACTGAAACCGAATCCGCCATTGATTTTGAGGAGTTGATCAGCAAGTATGTGTTTGGTAAGGTATAAGTCAGACCTTTAAGCTTCTTGACTTGACTCAAAAAACCCTCTATGAATTTATATGAAAGCCATCAGAACTTTATAACCTCACGGGATTTATTGTATTTTTAATGAAACAACTACTCGGACATCTCATTTTGCAGGCGTTGACATCGGCGCATGAAAACGGAGCGATTCCTTTACCGGCTTTTCCGGAAATAGTGATTGAAGTTCCCAAAATACTATCCCATGGGGACTATTCTTCCAATATCGCAATGGCGTCGGCCGCTATTCAAAAAATGCCACCCCGCAAGATTGCAGAAGCCATCGTCAAATATATTAGCGATACCGACCAGTTGATTGACCGCATGGACATTGCAGGTCCGGGTTTTATCAATTTCTATCTTCGCCCGGAATCATGGACCGGTTTTTTAATAAAGGTTCATGAGCAGGGCATCCGGTATGGTGCAGTAAATGTGGGCAGGGGAAAAAAAATTCAAGTTGAATTTGTCAGCTCCAACCCTACTGGCCCCCTTCATGTGGGTCATGGCCGCGGCGCGGCGGTCGGCGACAGTATCGCCAATATCCTGTCCTTTTGCGGGTACGATGTCCAGAAAGAATATTACATCAATGATTCCGGAAGACAAATCAACACCCTGGGCAGATCGGTCTTTCTCCGTTATCAGGAACTTCTGGGCGAATCCGTTCGTTTTCCCGATGACTGCTATCAAGGCGGGTACATCAGGGAAATTGCTGGCCAAATTGTTGATCTGAAAGGTCCTGAACTTCTGGACCAACCAGACGAAAAGGCCGTTATGTTTTGCGCCCGATATGCCGCCGATCTTATTTTGGAGGAGATGAAACAGGATCTGGAAACTTTCGGCGTCACTTTCGACCGCTGGTTCAGCGAACAAGGCCTGTATGATTCCGGGAAAGTTGCCTCCGTCATCGACTCCTTCAAAAAACGGAACATCATCTACGAAAAAGATGGAGCGCTGTGGTTCGACACCACGTCACACGGGGATGAAAAAGACCGGGTGGTGGTCCGTCAAAACGGTCAAACCACTTATTTTGCCTCTGATATCGCCTATCACTATGACAAATTCGACAGGGGATTTGAACAGTTGATTGATGTCTGGGGAGCGGATCATCACGGGTATATCCCCCGGGTGACGGCTGCCATTGTGTCCGGAGGGTACCGGAAAGAGCAGCTTCGTGTCATTCTGGTTCAGCTCGTGAGTTTACTGCGGGCCGGCACGCCTGTGGCCATGTCCACTCGCGCAGGCGAATTTGTTACGCTTCGGGATGTGATTCAGGAAGTCGGAAAAGATGCGGCCAGATTTATTTTTTTAACACGAAGTTCTGACAATACGCTGGATTTTGACCTGGAGCTGGCAAAGCAAAAAACCAACGATAATCCCGTGTATTATGTCCAGTATGTCCACGCCCGGATTTGCAGCATTGTCCGGAAAAGCACTGAGATGGGAATAAAGGAGATCTCGTGCTCAGACGCAGTCCTTTGCCTTCTGAACACGGCAGAGGATATCTCCTTGATCAAGATGATGGTCAAATACCCGGAAATAGTTCAGTTCAGCGCCGAAATGATGGAGCCGCATCGCGTCACTTTTTATCTGATGGAACTGGCTGCAGCCTTTCATGCGTATTACAACCGCCGGCGGGTTCTGACCAATGACC
>JAPLJE010000530.1 GCA_026388755.1 Deltaproteobacteria bacterium
CTGATCAGCTGTTTTACAGCCTCCAGCAGCGGCGACGTCAGTGGACGCCACTTGGGTTTTATCGCCTTGTGTTCCAGCCATTCAAATTCTACAGCTTCCAGCCGTTCCGGAATCACCCGCTCCCCTTGCTGGCCATATGTTGTTTGCGGATAATACTCTATCCAGAGCATTCGAGACGGATCTATATTGAAGTCATTTGTCACGCAAGTTGCTATGTGGCTCGTACAGCTTCGAATGGTCATCTTGCTTTCCGGAACATCCGTAATCACGACAATAATGGGTTTCAGAAAAGAGACCCCCTTTGCCGTCTGGTCCTTTCTGAGGTCAAAAATCCGCAACCTGCATTTTCCATTTCCCAGTCGCAGTTTTCCACCCCATCCATCCCATGAATAGACATTATCGTATGTCAGCATAATCATCCTCGAAAATGGAAGTCAGAAGTTGGAAGCCAGGGGGCAGAAGTCAGGCGTCTGCGTCTGGCTGGACTTCAAAATCTGGTGATTCATCGTTAATGAGATTGCCCAAACAATTGCTGAGAGCAACGAATTCTTCAACAGAAAGCGTTTCTGCCCGTCGGGACGGGACAATGAATGCGCATGCCAATGCCTTCTCCGCCAGTTGACCGGAGATTTCCAGGCTGCTCGATGAAAGCGCATTTTTCAGGGTTTTCCGGCGCTTTCCAAAAGAAGCCTGAATTATCCGGGACAGAAAGACTTCATCATCCGCCGCGGCAAGCTCTTTTTGAAACATGAGAATGGCGCGGGAAACGGCCTTCCGGTTTTGTATGAGTTGAATCAATACCTGGGATGAAATGTTGTAGGGCAAATTTCCCATGACAACAAGCGGATGACCTGCCTGGTCAGCGATATCATTTACATTTACCTTCAGGATATCGTTTTCAATAATCGTCACGTGGGAAAATTGGCTGCTGGCGATCATGGACTTCAGAATCCCGGCAATCTGGTGGTCTTTTTCAATTGCGATGACTTGCCGGGCGTATTTGGCAAGTGGGAATGTCAGTGCCCCAAGGCCCGGTCCAATTTCCAGAACGGTATCGGATGCGCAGATCCTGGCTCGCGAAACAATCATTTCCGCAGTTGAAGGATCTGACAAAAAATTCTGGCCCAACTGCTTTTTAGCCTGTAGATCCATACTGCTTAAAATGGTTCGTGGAGACGTCATTCAGCTTTCCTTTGGTTTTCCCTTTTTGAAACGGATAATGCGAGCAGGTTTATCCTTCCATGACCGGATTGATGATGCTTCCGATAGCTTCGATGCAGCATTCCACGACATTTCCCGGTTTAAGAACAACGGGAGGGTTTCTGAATATGCCGACGCCGGAAGGCGTGCCGGTTGAAATGATATCTCCTGGCATCAGGGTCATGTCTTGGCTGATATACTCTATAAGAAAAGGGATATCAAAAATCAAGTCACGGGTATTGCCATCCTGCATCAAAACGCCGTCAACCCGCGTCGTCAGTTGCAGGTTGCCGATATTGTCGATCTCATCGGGAGTCACCAGAACCGGGCCAAGTGGGGCAAACGTATCAAAGGATTTTCCCCTGAACCATTGAGCATCGCCAAACTGGGCCTCCCTTGCCGACACATCGTTCATAACCGTGAA
The DNA here is from genome assembly GCA_026388755.1 of Deltaproteobacteria bacterium. Taxonomy (GTDB): domain Bacteria; phylum Desulfobacterota; class Desulfobacteria; order Desulfobacterales; family Desulfatirhabdiaceae; genus RAAP-1. Next base: position 1,625 of record JAPLJE010000530.1, read on the forward strand.
TCCTGCAATATGGTCCACTGCATTTGTCTGGGAAACCCGCCTGCATATTTTGCCGATAACTACCGCAAGCTCTACCTCCCAGTCCACCTGGCCGCTGCTTTTGGGAAGCACAATTGGATCAAAGGGGCCGTTGAGTGCACTGGGGGCTTTGCAAAACAGCAATGGCTTGACCGGATTGTCAAAACCGCCTTCTTTGGCGTGTTCAGCGTAGTTTTTCCCCAGGCAGATGATTTTGGACGGCCGGCAAATTGGACTTATCAACTGGACATTCAATGATAGGCCAGGGACATTAACGCAGGATAATTTATCCAGCCAGCCTTCTGTGAAAAACGTTTCACAGATATCCGGAATTGAAGGATAAATCGTTTTCAGGTCTACAATTAGGCCATCTTTCCAAAGACCGGGCTTGACTTCACCATTGTGAATCATTCGAATCAGTTTCATATCATCCATCCATTTGATTATTTAGTGATTTAAATCATATCACTTACGGGATAGAATGCAATTTGTAAATTCATCAAATCCGTGCAATAGGGAATTTAACCTCTATCGTTTGCATATTCGGTTGGATGAATTCGTGACATTACAGCGCCATTTTTATACATAACTCTAAATTTATGTTTTTTTCATGTTTTGAGCCGAAGGAATCGGTATGAGTGTAACCCGTTTTGTCAAATCAGAAAGGAGAACCGCATGAATATCTTGTTTTTTGGACCGAATGGCAGTGGCAAGGGAACCCAGGGCGCAATTTTGAAGGACAAGTACAACACCCCCCATATCGAGTCCGGGGCTATTTTCCGAGAGAATATCGGGAAAGGAACTGAACTGGGCGCCAAGGCCAAGGCCTATATCGACAAAGGAGACTTGGTTCCGGATGACATCACCATTCCCATGATTCTCGACCGTATGAAACAGGCGGATTGCAAGAATGGCTGGCTTCTGGATGGATTTCCGAGAAATAAGAATCAGGCCATCAAACTGGACGAGGCGCTCAAGGCAGCAGGACTGGCTCTGGATATCGTGATTGAAATCCTTCTTGATCGCGAAACCGCCAAAAACAGAATCATGGGGCGAAGACTGTGCGTCAAGGACAACA
>JAPLJE010000575.1 GCA_026388755.1 Deltaproteobacteria bacterium
AAATAGTTTTTGTCGGGTTCAATGCCTTCTTGTCAGTCTCCTGGAGACTGACAAGGAAAAGAGCGGCATCTGAATGCTTGACGAATTGATTTCCCAGAGACAGTAACACTAGATCAGCCGGCGCAGATATGTTCTGCGCCGGCTGATCTTTTTTTAACCCATTCCCATCTTTCCTTTTGAAGCCCTCGTTTTTTTTATTGTTTAATCTGCCTCGTTTATTGTATTTATAAGCTTCATTCTATCGGTTCAATCTCTTTTTCCTATAGGAGGCTGCATGGCTGTGATTACCCTATCCAGACATTTTGGCGCAGGCGGAAAAACCCTTGGAGCAATGGTGGCAAAGAAGCTTGGCTATGTCTTTCTGGATGATGAGATCATCAAACTGGTTGCTGAAAAGGCGCAGTCCACCGACTGGATGGATGCGCTTGAAAAGGAATTCGGCGGAAAGCTGTTGCCCTGCATTTCTGGACTAATCCCCAAAGGGCGCATAGAAATGATTCTGGACGACAAAAAAGGGGGTGTGGACGAAGTCATCTCCGTGGATATTCTGCAACAGTTGTTTTTAAAGATTGCCGAAGAAGGCGATGCCGTCATTGTTGGCAGGGGAGGTCAGTACCTGCTTCGGGATCATAAAGATACTTTTCACGTGCTGCTGGTGGCTGACCTTGAGGACCGCGTTCAATTCATGGAAGAGCGTTACAATCTGTCTCTTAAAAAAGCGCTCCAGGTGGTTAACCGCCAGGATAAGCGCAGGCAAAATTTCTACCGGCTTCTTGGAAAAGTGGATTACGATCAGCCGGATATTTACCACCTGGTGTTGAACATGAGCAAGCTGAGTCTTATGAAAGCCTGTGAACTCCTGGTCACCCTGGTGAGCGGGAATGTAAGATCTCCGTGAAAATCTCCGATCTTTTTATTGACGAGCAGGTGAAGAATTCCCCTGTTGTGGCGGATGTTCAGTCCCGTTTGGGAATTACTGGCAGGGTGATCAGTGATCCCGGCCAGGTATTTCAAGTGGTTTCTCAGGCAATCGATCCGATACAGAAGGGAAAAGAAATCCTTTATCTGACCCGAAACAAGGGCGCTTTTATACGGGAGTGTCCGGGAACCCGTTCATATATCTGCTGCGGTTATAAAATCCTGCATATCGGCACTTTCTGTACCATGGATTGCTCCTATTGTATTTTACAGGCATATTTTCATCCGCCGCTCCTTCAGTTTTTTGTCAACCATGAGGACATGGTTCGAGAACTGACTCAGGAATTTTCAAAACCCGGTATCAGCAGAATCGGTACCGGTGAATTTACGGACAGCATGATCTGGGAATACGGTACAAATCTTTCGGCGCTTTTGGTTCCCCTTTTTGCAACACAGACCCGGGCAGTGCTGGAGCTGAAAACCAAAACAACCGATATTCAGCGCTTAAAACACCTTTCCCATAACCGCAAGACCATCTGTGCCTGGTCCTTGAATACCGAAAGAGTCATTCGGGAACAGGAGAGGCATACGACATCACTGAATGCAAGGCTTCGGGCCGCCACAACCTGCGAATCCTGGGGATACCCCCTGGCATTTCATTTTGATCCGGTTGTTCTTTATGATGGGTGTGAGGAAGAATACCGCCAGGTTATTCAAAAACTATTCACTCAGGTATCCGCTGATAATATTGTCTGGATCAGCATCGGCACGTTCCGGTTTATCCCGGAATTAAAGAGTATCATTCAGAACCGCTTCTGCGATTCCACCCTTGTTTACGGCGAGTTTATCACCGGTCTGGATGGCAAGATGCGGTATTTTAAACCGCTTCGCCTCAATTTCTATCAAAAACTGATTTCCTGGATCCGGGAACTAGCTCCGGATGTCCGGGTCTATTTTTGCATGGAAGACGACGAAATCTGGGAAAAAGTCATGGGTTTCACGCCAGAAAAATTTGGTGGCTTATCCAGAATGCTGGATTTGAGCGCTGAAGAACATTGTGGACTGTTCGAGTAACCTGAGCACTCTTATTTGCGACATCGAGTAACAGGCCTTTCATATTGTTTTGAGCTGAAAAAGCAAGGCGGTGTTTATGAGAAAGATTGAACATTTTTTCAGTGTTATGCTGTTTATTTGGGCGACACTGGCGTGTGTTTCTCTGGCATCATCGGATGCGTTTATTTCAGTTCGAAAGGTCTACGACGGCGATACCATTGAGTTGGAAAATGGAATGCATATCCGTTACATCGGCATTAATGCACCGGAAATTGCGCATCAGGATAAATCTGGAGAACCTTTTGGCCCTGAAGCACTGGCATTCAATGAGAAAATCGTGTTATCCAAACCGGTCCGGATTCTGGAGGATCAGGAAGCAAGGGATCAGTATAACCGGCGGCTGGCGTACGTATTTCTGCAGGACGGTACGTTTGATAAGAAGGGCAGAAGTTAAGAAGATGGGAAGATGAGAAGATGAGAAGAATAAATTCGTTATCTCCCAGCTTCCCATCCAGTACCATGACTGAAGAAAATATTCCAGAAAATCCCACTTTGAAAAAAGGGGGGATTTTGCCTTAAATCAGAGACATCGGCTTCAGTCTTATTCCTTGTCTTTATTAAGTTCAATCAGCAGTTTTTCGGAAATCAGGGCCGGCACTTCATCGTAATGTGAAAACGCCATGCTGTAAACCCCTCTGCCGCCGGTCATGGAGGTTAAGTCCGGCGCATAGGATAAAAATTCAGACATTGGCACATTGGCTTTGATCACCTGGTATTTGCCCTCGGAATCCATGCCCAGCACTCTGCCGCGGCGGCTGTTCAAGTCCCCCATGATATCGCCCATGAATTCTTCCGGTGTCGTGATTTCAACACTCAGAATCGGTTCCAGAAGAACCGGCTTGGCTTCCGCCACAGCCTTCTTAAAAGCAAGGGAGCCTGCGATTTTAAAAGCCATTTCCGATGAATCCACGGCGTGGTATGATCCGTCATCCAGAGTAACCCTGAAATCCACACAGGGATATCCCGCCAAAACCCCCTTCTGGCAGGCCTCAACAATCCCTTTTTCAACTGCCGGTATGTAGGATCTGGGAACAGAGCCGCCGACGATGGCATCCACAAATTCAAATCCGGACCCCCTGGGCAGAGGTTCCATTTGAATCCAGCAATCTCCAAACTGGCCGTGACCACCGGATTGTTTTTTATGTCTGCCCTGAACACGGACTTTTTTCTTGATGGTTTCCCGATAGGGGACTTTTGGGGTTTTCAGGTGAACTTCCACATTGTATTTGCGTTTAAGCTTTTCAATGGCGGCTTCAATA
>JAPLJE010000313.1 GCA_026388755.1 Deltaproteobacteria bacterium
AACGGAAAATGAAGCCAGGGTGTCGGACCGGAAAAAAGTCATGATTCTGGGAGGCGGGCCCAACCGGATCGGCCAGGGGATCGAGTTCGACTACTGCTGCGTCCATGCCTCATTCGCCCTTCGGGAAGAAGGGATTGAAAGCATCATGGTTAACAGCAATCCCGAAACCGTCAGCACGGATTATGACACATCGGACAAGATCTATTTCGAGCCGCTGACCCGCGAGGATGTGCTTCACATCGTGGAAACGGAAAAACCATTCGGCGTGATTGTTCAATTTGGAGGTCAGACCCCGCTCAACCTATCCACCCCCCTTTTCCAGGCCGGCGTGCCCATTCTGGGTACCCAGCCCGAAAGCATCGACCGGGCCGAAGATCGGAAACTCTTCCAGGCCATGCTCCATAAGCTGGGACTGATCCAGCCGGAAAACGGCACCGCAACCTCCGTAGCTGAAGCCGCCATGGTTGCGGAAACCATCGGATATCCGGTCGTTGTCCGGCCTTCATACGTTCTGGGCGGAAGGGCCATGAAGATTGTCTATGACCCCAAAGAACTCGAAAACTTTATTCTGCTGGCTATCGCCGCATCGCCAAATCATCCGGTACTGATCGATAAATTTCTGGAAGATGCCGTTGAAGTGGATGTGGATGCCATTTCCGACGGAAACACCACCATTATCGGCGGCATCATGGAGCACATCGAGGAAGCCGGCATTCATTCCGGAGATTCCGCCTGCGTGCTGCCGCCCTATAGCCTGAAACCGGAGATTATTGAAGAAATCACCCGGGCCACCAAGGCCATGGCAGCCGAGCTCAATGTAATCGGGCTGATGAATGTTCAGTATGCGGTCAAAAATGACCGGCTTTATATTTTGGAAGTCAATCCGAGGGCATCCAGAACCATTCCGTTTGTCAGCAAGGCCACAGGCGTTCCTCTTGCCAAACTGGCTACCAAAATCATGCTCGGCAAAACCCTGAAAGAGTTGGGTCTGACCACTGAAAAAATTCCTTCCCATGTATCGGTCAAGGAAGCGGTCATGCCATTTAACCGGTTTCCGGATGTGGATATCCTTCTCGGACCGGAGATGAAATCGACCGGCGAAGTCATGGGCATCGATGAAGACCTAGGATCTGCTTATGCCAAAGCCCAGCTTGGCGCAGGCCAGAATCTCCCACTTGGCGGCACGGTCTTTATCAGTGTCAAGGATCGGGATAAGCCCGGTGCCCTGATTGTGGCCAGACAGCTTTATGAGACCGGATTTACCCTCATGACCACACGCGGAACCGGAGTGTTTTTTGAAAGCAACGGCATTCCCAGCCGGATGGTCAACAAGGTGTCGGTGGGCCGGCCCCATGTGGTGGATGCCATCATGAACCGGGAAATTCAGCTCATCATCAACACCGGCTTCGGCAATGAAACCAAACGCGACGGCTATCATTTAAGGCGTGCCGCCATCAAATACAACATTCCCTATACCACGACCCTGGCCGGCGCCATTGCTTTGGGAAAAGCCATTGTTGCCATGAAACAAAAGGATCTTTCGGTAAAATCCCTCCAGGAATATTGAGAGATAAGCAAAAAATCATGAACGAAACGTCTAATTTTGAATTTGAGGAATTCCCCGAGGAAGACAAACCCCGCGAAGCCTGCGGCCTGTTCGGCATCCACGGCCACCCGGATTCGGCCAGACTGACCTTTTTCGGACTCTATGCGCTTCAGCACCGGGGTCAGGAAAGCGCGGGCATCGCTGTGATCCAGAACCAGCAGATCTTGGCTCACAAGGGAATGGGGTTGGTTTCGGATGTTTTTAAAAACCCCTGTCTGGAACTTCTGGATGGCGCCAGCGCTATTGGTCATGTACGGTATTCCACAACCGGAAGCTCTATTCTTAACAATGCCCAGCCCTTTGTCGTTCACCACCGTCAGCGATCCTATGCCGTGGCTCACAATGGGAATCTGGTGAATGCTCACGTTTTAAAAAACGAACTGGAAGAATCTGGCTCCATTTTTCAAACCACGACAGACAGCGAAGTGTTTCTTCACCTCTTTGTCAAAAATCTTCGAATGGGATTTGAAAAGGCGCTGATTGAAGCGGTTTCCCGCATCAAGGGCGCTTTTTCCCTGATTGTCATGACAAACAAGGGCGAGATCATCGGCATCAAAGACCCCAATGGATTCAGGCCACTTTGCCTGGGCCGGTTAAACGGCCATTATGTGCTGGCCTCGGAAACCTGCGCGCTGGATCTGGTGGAGGCTGAGTTCATCCGGGAACTGAACCCGGGGGAAATCGTCATCATCAGCCAGGATGGCATCCGCAGTCTGCAAACGCCGGCGGCTGCCTGCCGGTCCTTTTGCATATTTGAATTTATCTATTTTGCCAGACCGGACAGCACTATATTCGGCAAGAATGTCTATCTCACCCGAAAGGCCCATGGCCGTCAGCTGGCACGTGAGGCGCCGGTACAGGCCGATCTGATAATGCCGTTTCCGGATTCCGGAACTTATGCGGCACTGGGATATTCTGAAGCATCCGGCATCCCGTTTGAAATGGGAATGATCCGCAACCATTATGTGGGACGGACATTTATTCAGCCGACCCAGAGCATGAGGGACTTTGGCGTTCGCGTTAAGCTGAACCCCGTCAAGGAACTCCTCAAGGGTAAGGACATCGTCATCATTGAAGACTCCATTATCCGTGGCACGACGGTTCGAACCCGCGTCAAGGCCCTTCGCGAGCTTGGGGTCAAACGGATCCATCTTCGGGTCAGTGGGCCGGCCCACCGTTTTCCCTGTCATTATGGCATTGATTTTTCAACCAAGGGCGAGCTGATCGCATCCCGAATGCGGGTTAATGAACTCAGGGATTTTCTGGGACTCGATTCGCTGCACTATCTGAGCCTGGAAGGCCTTCTGGCTGCAACCGGCGTTGAAAACCCCGAAGAATGTTTTTGTAAGGCTTGTTTCGATGGGTGCTATCCGGTTGAATTCGATGCCAGTCTTACCAAGGATTGTCTGGAGCAAAGTCAAGGGAATTAGACAAGCGCCGAATTGACATTTTGAACTTGCGTAAAGCCTGATCTTGTGTTAGTTTTTCCAAAATTATGCTTAACATGAGAAATATAAAAGATATATAGTTGATATTATTACCGTGCAGTCAGCATGGACATCCTTTCGTCACCTTAAATAAACGGATAACATTAAAGGAGGGGGGTATTTTCTATGAAAACTTTGATCGGTGGTGCAGTAGCTGCAGTTTTGGGACTTATCGGTGTTTCTATTTGGTTTAAGGAATTCTTGCAGATTCTGGCTGGCGTACTTCCTATCATGCTGCTTCTGGGCGGAGGATTGGCGCTTTATCTTGGATTTGACGAGTTGAAGGATACCTGGAAAAAAGACGATAAACCGGCGCAGGCTCCTGCTGCCGATAGCGTAGATAAATACAAACAGGAAATCGATGACCTGAAAAAAGAAATTGAAACCTTAAAGTCCGACAAGGCCTGATTTCCGACGCTTTAGTTTCACAATAATACGGCCAGCTTTTCCCGACAGCGCTCGGGATTCATTGCTTCCATCCAGAATAAAGGAGTATTGGCTACTGTTAATACTCCTTTTCATTTATACCTTCTGAAGAATTGCCGAAGTTGCCAGTTTATCGGCTCTTTCGTTGCCTTCTATTCCCGAGTGCCCTTTGACTTTGATGAATGTCAGGGATTTGAATCGTTTCATCAACATGCGGATG
>JAPLJE010000053.1 GCA_026388755.1 Deltaproteobacteria bacterium
GGAAGCCATGGCCAATATTTTTCAGATGGGTGTAACAAAAGGGGTGTTTATCGACCGTCATCCTTTTGCATTGGCAGACACCCTCTGGGCGTTATTCTCGGGAATCATTCTCTGGGAAGAGAGCAAAAAAATCATCAACGAGAATAAAAATTATCTCAAACCAACGCTGGATCTGGCTTTTGAAGTCTTTTCACGCGGAATAGCGCGTTAATTGCAGTCGGAAAAAATTAATAAAAAGCAGAATAACCATTAACACGATCATGGGGAGGAAACGACCAATGGCAGAACAAGTAGAAAGAGCAGAAGCTGTAGAAACATCTGAAGCGCAGATTGCGGTACATTGGCAGGAAGAAGAGAAATACTATGCTTCCAAAAAGTTCATTGCCCAGGCCAATATGACGGATGAAGGCATCTATGATCGGTTCAGCCTGGCCAATTTTCCGAACTGCTTCAAGGAATATGCGGATCTTTTAACCTGGTACGAATACTGGCACACCACTCTGGATACCAGCGATGCGCCTTGCTGGAAATGGTTTGTGGGCGGAAAAATCAATGCCAGCTATAATTGTATCGACCGGCATCTTCCCAAAAACAAAAACAAGACCGCCATCCATTTTGTATCGGAACTGGAAACCGATAAAATTGAACACATTACCTATCAGGAGCTGTATGTCCGGGTGAATGAATTTGCCGCGATCCTTCAGGATTTCTGTGGATTAAAAGCCGGAGATCGGGTGACGCTGCATATGCCCATGACTGCCGAGCTTCCCATTACCATGCTGGCCTGCGCCCGTCTGGGCATCATTCACTCCGAGGTATTCGGCGGGTTCAGCGGCAAGGCTGCGGCAGACCGGATCCATGACTCTGGCAGCGAAGTCTTGATCACCATCGACGGTTACTATCGCGGCGGCACTCTTCCGATCTCAAGGAAAAGGCCGAGATCGCCCTTGCTGAAGCCGCAAAAATGGGTCAGATTGTGAAAAAAGTGCTGATCTGGCAGCGGATTCCCGGCAAATATTCCAGCCCCACCCCGCTGGTCCAAGGCCGTGACTTTATCGTCAATGATCTGTTGAAAAAATATTACGGCAAACGTATCGACCCGGTGCCGATGCCTGCGGAAGCCCCGCTCTTTTTGATGTACACCAGCGGCACCACAGGAAAACCCAAGGGCTGTCAGCACAGCACCGGCGGCTATCTGGCCTATGTCACCGGAACCTCTAAATACGTTCAGGACATCCATCCGGAAGATGTTTACTGGTGCATGGCCGACATCGGCTGGATCACCGGACATTCATACATTGTTTATGGTCCGCTGTCGCTTTGCGCATCATCGGTCATCTATGAAGGCATTCCCACCTATCCGGATGCCGGCAGGGCCTGGAGAATTGCCCAGGAACTGGATGTCAACATTTTCCACACGGCGCCCACGACCATTCGAGGCTTAAGAAAAGTCGGGCCGGATGAACCCGCAAAGTATAACTATCATTTCAAACACATGACGACCGTCGGCGAGCCCATCGAACCGGTTGTATGGAAATGGTATCATAAGGAAGTCGGAAAAGGCGAAGCCATTATCGTGGATACCTGGTGGCAGACGGAAAACGGCGGATTTCTCTGCAGCACCCTGCCGGCCCTGAGGCCCATGAAACCGGGAAGCGCGGGACCGGGCGTGCCCGGCATTCACCCCATCATTTTTGATGAGGATGGGAATACACTGCCATCCGGATGCGGCAAAGCCGGCAATATCTGCATTCAGAACCCCTGGCCGGGCGCATTCCAGACCATCTGGGGAGATCGTGAACAATCAGTATTATAAGCGATATTGCAAAGACCCGAACAGCAAGGACTGGAGAGACTGGCCATATCTGACCGGAGATGCAGCGGTTCAGGCCCCGGATGGATATTATCGAATCCTGGGCAGAATCGACGATGTTATCAATGTATCCGGCCATCGTCTGGGAACCAAGGAGCTTGAATCCGCGGCCCTGACGGTTGTCGAAGTTGCGGAAGCTGCGGTCGTGCCGGTTGCCGATGAAATCAAGGGTAAGGTTCCGGATCTTTATGTGTCCTTGAAACCGGGATTTAAGCCTAGCAAGGATATCGAAGACCGAATTATCAAGGCTCTTGTCTTTGAGATCGGCCCCATTGCCAAACCCAGAAAGGTCTGGATTGTGCCGGATATGCCCAAAACCCGATCTGGAAAGATCATGCGCCGGGTACTGGGTTCCCTTTCCAACAAGAAGGACGTTGGTGATGTGATGACCCTGGCCAATCCGGAAATTGTTGAAGCCATTCATAAGATGGTTGACTGATGACGGTATCGAGTCTGTAATCGTCACTTGAAAAACCCGAGCCGGAAGAATGAGAAAATTCTTCCGGCTTTTTTATTCAGAAAGGAGAATCGAACATGAGTAACCCCTATGTCGAGGCGTTTGAATCCTCCATCAAAACCCCGGATGTGT
>JAPLJE010000457.1 GCA_026388755.1 Deltaproteobacteria bacterium
CAGTGCATCCAGCGTCTTTGCAATCACCATCCCCTCGTTGTGCGCGGGAATCATGATGGAGATCGGGGGAAGCTCCGGGTCAATGCGCTCGAGCTGTTCGCGCCTGCGCTGTGCGCTGAATCCATATACGTAGCCCAACAGGAACAGGATAAACTGATAGCCCAGCATGAACCAGATGACAACAACACAAAAGACGAATGTATAATTCAAAACCATATGCGAAAACATGATTGTTCCCTTATTTTGGCTCCCGCCATTGGAAAAAAGCTTTTACGATTTCCTTCTGTCGCCAGCTGCATGTGCGAAGGTTCGGCGCACCAGAATGGCCATGTACAACAACCCCAATAGCCCACAAGCAACGGTTCCAAAAATAACGATCGCTGTCGAGCTGTAAAGGCTGGTTGTATTAACGATCGTTGAGGCCGTGCTGTCGGCGATGATTTCCACCCGGTGCTTTCCGCTGGGAAGCCGAATGCTCCAATTGCCGGCGTATGCAACAGGCTGCAAATCGGTTTTTCTGCCGTCAATTTGAATTTCATGAGGTTCCCGATTCAGAAGAGCAATTGTCCGTAGCGTGGAGTCGTAGGTAAATTCAAATCCCTGCTGTGTGGGCGTGAGCGAATCCATGTCTCCAGAAAAACGGAGCAGACGGATATCCAGGGCCGACTTATCCATCAGTTGGAATTTGCGTTCAACCAGTGAAATCTGATGTTTTCCCGCAGGCATGAAGATGGTATTTTCTCCCCAGCCAGGCCAAATTCGGCCATTCACCTGATAGTTCTGCCACTGGCCGGGTGCATTCAGGATTATGGCCTCCTTCGATTCCACTGTCCACGAATTCGACTGGTTTTCCAGGATGGCATCGTTTGCCAGCACCCTGGAGAGCGCATCGATATCCGGGTAAGGCACAGTCCCTTCGCTGTAAACGGCAACCCTTCCAGAAGCCTGTCTTGCGGCGATTACGGTTTGGGCAAGCTCGATCCCCATTGCCGTCTGTGTGGGAGAATGCGATTTTTCAATGTTGCGGTCAGGAATGACATTGATGTCGAACATCAGGCGTTCCCGGTCTTTGACCAGCTTGAGATAGGTATCGGTAAATTTCTGATATCGGTCCGGGCCCTCTGCCCAGAAATGGGAGGGATCTTCGACCTGAAGCATAAACGGATAGCGATCCATGAGTGATAGAATCAGGCGTGAGTCCATACCCGTATCCCTGTTGAGGGTTTTCGAATGCAGACTGTCAAGCATGGTCACAATGACTTCCATGTCCCGGGCCTTGGCAACCGGCGTGACCCTATCCAGCAACTCCCGATGCCACTCCAGCACCCGCTGCGCCCGGTAGGCCTCGAATTTTTTCAAAGCCGCCCGGTTACGTTGCCAATAATAAGGCGAACTTGGCGAGAAGAGCATGATCGGGTCGAAATTGGACTGGGCAAGAAACGCAGACCGGGTTGTTGCCCCCATGGGCAGATAGAATTTGGGAGTTTCGGGTCCGTTAACGGTGTCATAATTCAGTTCGGCGATGTTGACACCATCCCACTCGTATTTATTCAGAAAATCGACCGCAAAATCAAATACAGCGTCCCTGCATTCGGGAATATCCAGATCCATGTGATGGCGCCAGCCCACATGTCCGTCTTCACCCGTGGCTGTCCTGGCCCGCCACTCCGGGTGCTCCTCCCAGAATTTCATACTTACATGCGGAAACTCGAACCACGCATAGACCAGGATGCCGTTTCTGTGACAGACATCCAAGCTGTTTGCGCTGGGCAGGCAGGTCCAGCTTAAAGCCATCACGAAGGTAGTGGATAAAATAAGGATATCGGGTGAACCCGAGCTTGCTGACCGGATCGAAACGCGCCCCCAGATACAGGAAACGGCCTTCCTGAAACCCGCCCAGAACCGCTAAAGGAATTTCGCTTTGCTCATCCCTGGCGTATACCGCCAGTGTTTTCGAGACAGCAAAACGCGGCACATTGGCCGATGGATTCCAGGTAATGTCCTGGGTCCCGTACAGTATTTCCTCCACAGTCCGAACCTTGATCGATCTCTTCTGATTTTGGACGCCCACACTTTGACTCAGCGGACTGGGTCCATCCAGAACCAGCCTCCCGCCCTTTTTGACGAAAGTCTGTATCGATGCCACACTGGCTGGAGACAATTTCACAGCAACAGCCTGAGGAACAACAAGAATTGCTCCTTCCGGAATCGAATCCATTTCAAACACCTTCCAGTCTATAGTGCTTGTTCGAAAGCCGTAGAGGGAAAGAACGCTGACGTAGCTCGACTGATTATTCCAATCTTCTTTTGAAAGATTATCCCCCCAGAGAACCACGGCCTGAGGCTGTTCCAAAGGGGATGCCACGGCAGATTTTCTGCGGAGCTTGCTCTGAACCCACGATTTAAACACCTCCCACTTGCCGGGAGATGACTGCTCCTTCTGCGCAAGGATCTCGTTGACACCTTCCATTACCAGAATGGCATTGGCCGGCACCAAGCCGGGATCCGTGAACACACCTCGGGGAGTTTTTTCCCAATAGGAGTCTCCGGAAATGCTGCCATCTGCCTGCTGATAGAGCCGGTGAAGATATTTGGCGTGGGGCGCCAGCTCAATGCTGTTTGTAGCCGTCTGTACCAGGCGGTCGTCCAGTTGAACGCGCAGGCTATAATCCCGGATTGAGCCGAAACGATAGCCCAGCTTCTGAATGCCTTCAACCGACTGCTTCAGGTATTTGAGATCCAGGAAGGGGTGGAAGAAAAAAGATGCCATACCGTCACGCACCACCCGCATTCGCTCGGCGTCTTTGATCAGCTCTTCCGGAGATGGCTTATCCACTTCGATGAAGCCGATGTTTTCCGGGATGATAAAGCGACCGAACCGATCCACGGTCGGGTAGGGGAAATAATGCCCGGCTTCGGCATGGTTGATCGAAGAGACGCGCTCGTAGGAAGAGTTAAAGTATTTTCCGACTGTCCGATACGTGTTCTCCGATGCAACGTAATGCGGTGTTTCCCAGGTGACCGGGTAAATGCCGTTGGAAAAGCACTCTTCCAATCCAGCGCGTAATTTCTGTTCGACAACGACCTGAGAGTCTCCTGAAGCCGGCTTGCCGGGCTGATCATCCCAGAACTCGTAATCATCCCCGCTTCTGCCATGGTACTGGTGGGTCACCCCATGCATCACGATCGTTGCACCGCGGGAAACCATATAATGGATGGCACGGACAAATTGGGGCCGATCCGAAAGATAGATCTCCTCTTTGGCCTCGGGATCCTTGAAGATCGGAATCAGCGAAACCTGAAAAGGAATTTGTTTGCCGTATAGATAATCCGCCAGGGCGCGTAAATCATCAGTATCCGAATCGACAGAGACATCCTCGATACGCACCAGTGCCTTGCGTTCTTCCGGGTGGTGAATACCGAAGAAATCATGGAGAAGATCGCAGAAGACCAGATAGCGGTTGCCTTCCTCTGCATAGGAAAATGGTGAATCCGCACAGTACCAGAAGGTTCCCGACCGAATCATATAGGGCATGGAACTGCCATCCTTACGGACTGCCGTCGCCAGGACCTGAACTTTGGCAGGATCAAGAATCTCCAGGGGAAGCAGCGAAGGCTCGCCTTTTATCAGCGATTGACCCTTGTAGGAAACCGATTGAAAGCCGGCCAGGGGGAGAGAGTCAGCCATCTTGAAACCAAGCTGGTCCCTGAACTGCTGATCTTTCAAGAGTTCGGCAATATGATCGGCAATCCAGAACACCGGAATACGGGCATTTCGAATATCAGCAAGAAATTCCTGTGGATAGCTTATTTTTCGCTCATCGATGCCCAGCACGATGATAAAACGAAACCGGGACAGATCACCGGGCCTGTAATTTTCAATGGGTTGAAGCGTTCCCCGCAACCCGAAATGGCCCAGCAGATCCAGTATATTGTTTCCATCGACCCATCCGGGCGGGATGGGCCCGGGCAGGCTATCATGAATGATCAGTACATCCGAGGAGGGAATCACAGGCGGCAAAGCAGAAACAACGGGAATGGCGGCATCACACTCACCCATGGCCAGTATGATGAAAAAACCAATCTGAAACAGCAATCTGAATAACATATTTTCTCTCAATCGATAGCGGGAATTTATCAAAGGGGATAAGGATGTTATCAGCTGAAATACCCGTAACGCCCCCTGAAAAAAACAACTCAAGAATACCTTTTTTTCAAGCTCCGGTAAAGGGCTCTGGACCGACGGCACGCCCGGCCAGATGCTCCAGAACCTGGAGAATCCGCTCGCAGGCCCGACCATCCCCATAAGGGTTGGTGGCATGCGACATCTTACGATAAGACTCCGGGCTGCAAAGAAGGTTTGAAGCCTCTTCCACGATCCTGGCGGCATTTGTCCCGACCAGCCGGGCGGTTCCTGCCAGGATGCCTTCGGGTCTTTCCGTTGTGGTGCGCAGGACCAGAACGGGTTTGCCGAGCCCAGGCGCTTCTTCTTGAATGCCGCCTGAATCCGTCAAAACCAGATACGAATTCTTCATGAAGTGGATGGTTTCCAAATAGTCGATCGGATCCAGCAGCACAATCCGGTACTGATCCTTCAGCCGGGGAAGTACCGTATCCCGGACCGCCGGGCTCAGATGGACCGGAAAAACGACAATAATGTCTCTGAAAGTCTTGACCAGTTCTATCAGCGCACGACAGATTTCCTCCTGGGGCTCTCCCTGGTTTTCCCTGCGATGGGATGTGACAAACAGCATGCGCAATTTTTCGGCTGCCACTCGCTTAAGCACATGATGATCGCATTTACGGTTCCAACCCACCACATCCTTCAATGCATCAATAACCGTATTGCCGGTCAGCCAGACGCGATCCCGGCCGATCCCTTCCGCCAAAAGGTTCTGAAACGCCTTTTCCGTGGGTGCGAAGTGTGCATCGGCAATGACTGAAGTCATTCGGCGGTTTATTTCCTCGGGAAAAGGATTGGTCTTGTCTTGCGTTCTCAGGCCCGCTTCCAC
>JAPLJE010000090.1 GCA_026388755.1 Deltaproteobacteria bacterium
GTCCAGATTATCGGGGTTCAGGCCGGCGTCTGCCCGTCCGCCGCGGAAGCCCTTCACCGCGGCCATGTCAAAACCGTACGCGCTCAGCCATCCATTGCCGACGGGATCAGCGTCCGGCAGATCGGAGAATTGACATTCGAGATCCTTCGATCCCGCGTGGACCATATCGCCCTGGTGGATGAGGCCAGTATTGCCAGCGCCATTCTGATGCTTCTGGAGCGGAAAAAAATACTGGCCGAGGGTGCCGTCGCCGTTCCCCTTGCCGCGCTTCTAAACGGAGCGGTTTCAGTGCCAAAGGGTGGCAAACTGGTTCTGATGATCAGCGGCGGCAATGTGGACAGCCCGCTTCTGGGAAGAATTCTCCATCAAGGGCTTTTAAAAAGCGGACGCATCATGCGAATTCAGGTCCAACTGGACGATACGCCCGGATCACTGGCAAGGCTCCTGTCATTGGTCGCCCGCCAGAAAGCCAATGTGCTGCATATTTTTCATGACCGGAACGTCATGAATGTGCCGCTTTTTGTTACCAGCGTCGTTCTGGAGCTTGAAACCCGGGGAACCCCTCATATTTCAGAAGTGTTTGAAGAAATTCAACAGGCGGGATACCGGATACTGGGTGGAAGCGATCACCCTGACTTGCCACCGCCTTCCAGTATTTGCTGAACAGCCTCCACTGCCGCTTCATAGCGGATGAATTCGGTGTTAAACGTCAGATCATAATTGATGGGATCCGCAATATCCGCATTAAAGGATTTTCGAATAAAGGCCTTGCGTTTGGCTTCTTTCATGATCACCCGTTTTCTGGCTTCCTCTTCAGAAATCGTCAGCACCCTGGAAATGTTCAGTACGCGAAGATCCAGGGGCGCCACAACCCGAATGCTGAGTCTTTCGTTCGGAGGAAGGATAAAATTGGCACCCCGCCCGGCAATCACCGCCATCCCGTGCTTGCCGATGACGCTGACGACTTTCATGAGCTGTTCCAGATACATTTCCGGCCACAGGTAACGCCTGCTGACAAGGGTTGCAATAAAATCCTCAATCCCTGAAAGGCGCTCTTTTTCAATGGATTCAATCACTGATACACCGATATCAGCCCGTTCGGCGATTTCCCGGATTATGTCCCGCTGAAACAAATCGTAACCCATTCGTTCGGCAATGCCGCTGGCAATCACCTGCCCGCCACTGCCGGGTTCCGACGAAACCGTAACCACCGTGATGCGGGAAGCGTCGCAATTTCTGTCCGCATTCGGCATATTCCCCCATTTATCCACAAGCTCCTGTATGAATTTATCAAATGATAGATCGGGATTGTCCATGTTTCACATCCTTGCCTGACTTTTTACCGTGAAAAACCATCATTCCGACTTCCATCTTCTTTCATATAAATAATTTGGCGGCATGACAAGAAAAAAAGGGAGAATATTTTTTTCTGTTCCAACCCCATTCATCCATGCTATAAATACAAATTAAACAATCTCATTGCCACAAAGAGCAAAACAATGCCGGACCCTCCTGGCCCGGTACGGAACCAGTCATGATTGAAAACGATCTCTCACAGCTACGCATAGACAAGTCCAAAATCCCTAAACGGTCTTTCAAACGAAAGCGCTTTATCCTGATTGTTTTCCTGACGGGCCTTCTCATCACCGCCGGGTTTCTTTACAAAAAAGGCATGTTGACGCCTGCTGTCCAAGTTCAGACCGCCAGTGTTCAGAAGCTGTACCCTTCACAAACCTTTACGGTTTTGAATGCCAGCGGTTATGTGGTGGCTCAGCGAAAAGCAGCGATAGCTGCAAAAATCACCGGCAGGCTCGTATACTTGGCTGTTGAGGAAGGAAGCCGGGTTAAAAAAGGCGATATTATCGCACGTCTTGAAAATGAAGATACACTGGCACTCAGAGATCAGGCAACAGCCGCCTTAAGAACTGCGCAATTTCTTCTAGAGCAGTCCCTTGCGGAACTCAGCGAAGCGACTTTATCCTATAATCGCAGCAAGGAACTCGTTTCAGCCGGTTATATCTCAAAGTCCGATTTTGATACGGCAGACGCCCGGTTTAAAAGGGCCAAGGCTGCGACCCAGGCAAATCAAGCTGCGGTATCCAACAGTCAGGCTGCCCTAAGGGGCGCTGAAGTCACGCTGGATTATGCCAACCTGCGTTCTCCTTTTGATGCCGTTGTGCTGACCAAGAATGCCGATATCGGCGATATCGTCACCCCGCTGGGAGCCGCTGCAAATGCCAAGGCAGCCGTCGTGAACGTGGCTGATATGGATTCTCTCAAAGTTGAAGTGGATGTCTCCGAATCCAATATCGAAAAAGTCTCCAAGGGCCAGCCCTGTGAAATTCATCTGGATGCCCTGCCCTCAGAACGCTTTCCCGGCAAGGTTCACATGATTGTTCCCACAGCTGACCGCACCAAAGCTTCGATCATGGTTAAAGTTGCCTTCAATGCCTTAAGCCCCGAAGTCCTTCCGGAAATGAGTGCAAAAGTGGCATTTTTACGACATGAGGTTACCGAAGCAGAAATGCAGCCGATAACGGCTGTCCCCACATCGGCCATCGTTCATCGCAACAATCAAAGGGTTGTGTACGGGATTTTCGGCGACAGAGCGGTTGTCACCCAGGTGGTCATCGGCAGACAGATGGACGTCATGAGTGAAATCCTCTCCGGACTGAACGTCGGCGATAAGGTCCTGGCCTCCCCCTCTGAAAACATCTTTGAAGGAACAAAGGTCAAGCTTGCCCAGTAAACGCTCTGTTATTGAAATCACCGATCTGGTCAAATCCTATCGCCGGGGCAGCCAGTCCATACCCGTGCTGGAACACCTTTGCTTGAACATCGAAGAAGGAGAATTTCTATCACTGATGGGGCCATCGGGTTCAGGAAAAAGCACCCTTCTCAACCTCATTGCAGGCCTGGATCAGGCGGATTCCGGAAGCATCCGGGTTGATGGCGAGGAAATCACGGGCCTGTCGGAAATCGAGCTCGCAACCTGGCGCGCCGGCCATGTGGGTTTTATTTTTCAATTTTACAATCTGATTCCGGTGCTGACCGCATTTGAAAACGTCGAGCTTCCCCTGATGCTGACAGACCTTTCAAAAAAAGCACGAAAAGCGCATGTGGCCACAGCACTTTCCCTTGTGACGCTGCAGGACCGCATGGATCATTATCCCCGTCAACTGTCAGGCGGACAGCAGCAGCGGGTAGCCATCGCACGGGCGGTAGTCACGGATCCCACCATTCTTGTGGCGGATGAACCAACAGGAGATCTGGACCGGCATTCTGCCGAAGATGTCCTCAGGCTCATGGATCAGCTTTGCAGCGAACTGGGAAAAACCATTGTCATGGTTACGCATGACCCCAGAGCAGCCCGAAAAGCCCACACCCTGAAATATCTTGAAAAAGGCGTTTTAACCGATGCTCCTCAAATTGCTGTCCCGGAACGCCTTTAGACACCGCCTGCGGGCGCTGCTGACGATCGGAGGCATTAGCGTGGCCATTCTGGCCTTTGGCCTGCTGCGAACCGTCATCACCGCCTGGTATGCCGGCGTGGAAGCCTCGTCCGCCAGCCGTCTGGTCACGCGAAACGCCATTTCCCTGATCTTTACCCTGCCCCTTTCCTACAAGGAAAAAATCCGCAGCGTTGACGGAATCAGCGTTGTTTCCTACGGAAACTGGTTCGGGGGGATTTATGTCGAAGAAAAAAACTTCTTTGCCAACTTTGCCGTTGAACCCAGATCCTATCTGAATCTTTACCCGGAATTTCTTCTGTCAAACGCTGAAACCGCCGCCTTTTTTCGGGAGAGAAAAGCCTGTGTGGCAGGTGAAAAACTGGCCAAGCGATTCGGCTGGAACATCGGCGATACCCTCACGCTGAGAGGCACCATTTTCCCGGGCAACTGGGACTTTGTCCTTCGGGGCATTTACCGGGGAAAAGACAAGACGATTGACGAAAACCAGTTCTTTTTTCACTGGGATTATCTGAACGAAACCATCCGGAAAACCATTCCCCGAAGGGCGGACCAGGTCGGTTTTTACATGATCGGCTTGAAACGGCCGGAGCTGGCTGCCGAAACTTCCGAAGCCGTTGACCGTCTGTTTAAGAATTCTTACGCGGAAACCCTTACCGAAACCGAAAAAGCCTTTCAGATGAGTTTTGTCACAATGAGCGAGGCCATTATCACGGTCATTCTGCTGGTCTCCTATGTGATCATTGTCATTATCATGGCAGTTGTGGCCAATACCATGGCCATGTCGGTACGCGAACGCATGGGCGAATATGCGGTATTTAAGACCCTGGGATTCGGGAGTGGTTACCTTGCCGGCCTCATTCTGGGAGAATCCTTGACACTGACGGCCCTTGGTGGGCTGCTGGGCATCGGCCTCACCTTTCCCGCGGCCAGTACTTTTGGTCAGGCGGTCGGCCAGTTTTTTCCGATATTTCATGTTTCTGCTGAAACCATTTGGATGGATATTGCGGCTACAGCCATTGTCGCAGTTGTGGCCGCAGTCATCCCGATTTGGCGGGTTGTGCATGTTCGCATCGCAGAAGGCCTGGGAAGGATCGGGTAAATGAACCTGCTATTTTTCTACAGCCTGAGAAACCTGCTTACCCGAAGGCTGACCACGGCCCTGACGGCACTGGGCATGGCCCTGGTGGTGTTTGTGTTTGCTGCCATAATCATGCTTGCCGAAGGGCTTCAGAAAACCCTGGTCGATACCGGCTCATACAACAATGTCGTGGTTATTCGTAAATCTTCGGGCTCCGAAGTTCAGAGCGGCATTGACCGGCTTCAGGCTTCTGTTGTCGAAACCCAGCCGGAGATCGGTATGGGGCAGGACGGCAAACAGATGATTGCCAAGGAGATGGTGGTGTTGATCACCCTGGAAAAGCAGGACTCCTCCAGCCGGTCCAATGTGGTGATCCGAGGGGTTTCGGAAGCTTCGCTGTATTTAAGACCCCAGGTTCACCTTCTTGTTGGCCAATTGCCCCAGCCCGGCTCTTCTGAAATCATGGTGGGGAAAAGCATTGCAAAAGGGTTTAAAGGCGCAGGGCTGGGAGAATCCTTGTTTTTCGCCCAGCGGTCCTGGCGGGTTGTCGGCATATTCGATGCCGGGTCAACCGGCTACAGCTCCGAAATCTGGGGGGACGTCGATCAGTTGATGCCTGCATTTCGAAGGCCCGTGTATTCTTCCATTTTGTTTAATTTAAGAAACACCGGCGAATTCGAAGCAGTACAATCCCGGATCCAGAATGATCCAAGGCTGACACTGGAAGCCAAGCGCGAAACCGTTTACTACAAAGAACAGTCTGAAGCCATGGCAACTTTTTTAAGGATTCTGGGCCTGTCGCTCACCATCGTATTTTCCATCGGAGCCGTGGTTGGGGCCATGATAACCATGTATGCGGCGGTTGCCACACGAACAGGGGAAATTGGCACCCTTCGCGCACTCGGGTTTCGACAAAGCGCCATTTTGACGGCGTTTCTGCTGGAATCCCTGCTTCTCGGCGCTATCGGCGGATGCACCGGGCTTTTTTTCGCTTCTTTTCTGCAGCTACTCACCGTTTCCACCACCAATTTTCAAACCTTTTCCGAACTCGCATTCAGCTTTGCCCTGACCCCCGGCATCGTGATCAAATCCCTGTCGTTTTCACTGATCATGGGGTTTGCCGGCGGTGTGCTTCCGGCTTTTCGGGCATCCAGAATGAACATCATCGCAGCCCTCAGGGAAGCGTAAATTCAAGATGTTGGGAAGATAATTCCATTTTGCATTCAAAATGATATTCCAGCAAACATTCAGGCTGAGACCGCGAAAGTGAACGAGCAGCGATGAGACTGTACATTTAGTACGTCGAATCGCAGCGCAGTGAAGCTGACAAAGGTATCAGCTTGAATGCGAACTGGAATAAGAAGCTTCTTTCTGGTCTTCCCAACTTCTGATTTTCTTATTTTCGCTTTGTTTAATAGCCGTCTTGACAGTTGGGGCAAAATGATTAAGTTTTAATAAATATATGATCAAAATAATAATAACTATTTAATATTATTGCGTTATTTAACATTATCGAATTGATACTGATCTTTAAACAACCACAGGAGAGGAAAGGAGAGTCAATCAGCAATGAAGATCAGACCCATGAACGACAATGTGCTGGTGTTACGCGTTGAGGAAGAACAAAAAACCGCGGGCGGCATTATCATTCCCGATACCGCCAAGAAAAAACCCCAGGAAGGTAAAGTGATTGCGGTGGGATCCGGAAAATCCGGCAAGGACGGCAAACGGATTCCCCTTGACGTTAAATCAGGAGACCGTATTTTATTTTCCAAATACGCCGGGACCGAAATTCGGATCAACGGTGTTGAGCACATTTTTATGAAAGAAACCGACATATTGGCAATATTTAAATAATTGACACAACTGGAGGATTACCCATGCCCGCAAAAATGATTTGTTACGGCTCTGAAGCAAGAGAGCATATGTTAAACGGCGTCAATGCACTGGCTGATGCAGTCAAGGTAACCCTTGGTCCCAAGGGAAGAAACGTTGTTCTGGCAAAAACCTTTGGCTCCCCAACGGTTACCAAGGACGGCGTAACCGTGGCCAAGGAAATCGAGCTGCCGGATAAATACGAGAATATGGGCGCTCAGATGGTGAAGGTGGTTGCCAGCAAGACCAGCGACGTTGCAGGAGACGGCACCACTACCGCAACGGTTTTGGCGCAGGCCATTTACAATGAGGGTCAAAAGCTGGTGGCGGCCGGCGCAAACCCCATGGCCATCAAGCGTGGCATTGAA